>JAFIGA010000015.1 GCA_020831715.1 Leptospira sp.
CACAATCTAAAAGAAGAAGTCTCTAACACAGGTGGTGTGGTCAAACGTGTGGTCATCCACGAAGGTCCCGAAAATCTCGCCTACTACGAACCAGCCTGAAGCCAGGAAAACTTTGATGCAAATAAATAATTTCCAAGCCAAAAAATTATAGTTATGACCTCCCAAACTCTTTTCACACCCACACCGGACACCATTTCCCAAACGGCGATGACTCAGTTTCAAAAAAAAATCGAAAGCCATTTCGGTGTAGCATTTGCCACCTATGAAGAGTTTCACGATTGGTCTGTGAAGAACCCGGAAGAGTTTTGGAGATTCTGGTTGCAGGAATCGGGGATGGTCTATCAAGGTGAGTTTGGTTCATCCAAGGAAGATGTATTGCTCAGAGGGAATCATTTCTCGGAGTCAAAATGGTTTCCCGGGATTCGGTTGAATTTTGCCGAGAATCTGCTCCGCAAATGTTTTGAAAACCATGACAAAATCGTCATGCACTTCCAACCGGAGAAGGGCTGCCAACCGGAACGATATCTCCACGGCGAATTTCTGTTAAGCGAAGTGGCAAGAATTTCCGCCTTTTTAAAAAGCAAGGGTGTCCAAAAGGGTAACAGAGTAGCGGCTGTTCTGCCAAACTCACCCGAATCCATCATAGGAATGCTTGCCACAACTTCCCTGGGTGCTGTCTGGTCGAGTGCCTCTCCTGACTTTGGAAGCCAAGGAATCTTAGATCGATTCGGTCAGATTGAACCCAAGGTGATCATTCTTTGCAACGGCTACTACTTCAAGGGAAAAGAAATTGATTGCCTAGGAAAATGGAGTGAAGTCCTTCCTTCATTGCCATCTCTGAAGTCGGCAATCATTTGGAACTTCACCCAACCAACTGAAAGTCTGGATCTATCTAATGTAGAAATTCATTTGTCTGAAAAGAAGATGTCTCCTGATTGCTTGCAACGCTGGGAGGAAATTCCTCCTATAATATCGGATAATAGAAAAATTGAGATATCCGATATTCCATTCGAACCCATAACTTTCCAGGATCCGGTATACATTATGTACTCATCCGGAACTACCGGGCTTCCCAAATGCATTGTGCAAGGGGCGGGTGTTCTCCTAAATCATACCAAGGAATTGATCTTACACTGTGATCTAAAAGAAACAGAGGCAATCTCGTATTATACAACCTGTGGTTGGATGATGTGGAACTGGGTAGCAAGTTCCCTTTTTGTTGGCTCCAAACTCTGCATCTTCGATGGCAATCCCTTCTATCCCACCGGAGATTTCCTCTGGGAATGGATCGAAAGGGAAAACATCCATGTATTTGGAACCTCGGCCAAATATTTAACTGTTCTCCAACAAGAAAATCACAAGCCTAAAGACAACCATTCCTTGGACTCACTCCGTTTAATCCTTTCCACCGGCTCTCCCCTCCCCGATTCAGGCTTCCAATTTGTGTATGAAAGTATAAAATCCACAGTTCATCTTGCCTCCATCTCGGGTGGAACAGACTTGAACGGGTGTTTTGCTCTCGGCAATCCCAATCTCCCTGTCTATATGGGAGAACTCCAATGCCGAGGCTTGGGAATGGATGTGGATATCCTCGATGATGAAGGACATTCTGTTCGAAATACAAAAGGAGAACTCGTTTGCAAGACCCCATTCCCGTCCATGCCTCTCTCCTTCTGGAAAGATAGCACAGGTAAAAAATACCAAGACGCCTACTTCTCTCACTTTCCCAATATTTGGTGTCATGGTGACTATGCGGAAATTACCGAAAACAATGGAATGATCATCTATGGTAGATCGGATGCCACGCTCAACCCGGGTGGCGTGCGAATTGGCACAGCCGATATCTATTCAGTATTGGAAACCATTTCCGAAGTTGCCGACTCTGTGATCATCGGACAGAATTGGGAAGATGATGTGCGAATTGTCCTTTTTGTAAAGTTGATTGATAAAGAAAACCAAACTGAATCAGCCGAACTATCCGAACCGATCACCCTGTCCGATGAACTCATTCAAAAGATTAAATCATCCATCAAAAACCAAACTTCTCCCCGCCATGTTCCGGCAATCATCCTACAAGTAAGTGAAATTCCCTACACAATCAATGGGAAGAAAGTAGAGCTTGCCGTGAAAAATATCACAGAAGGAAGAGCAGTCAAGAATGCCAATGCTTTGGCGAATCCAAACTGCTTAGAAGAATACCGGAAGTTGACTGAAAAGTATTTGAGTTAGATCAGCTCGGCTTCCCATCCGGTCTTTTGGTTATGAGAATTTTAGCATAGAGTATAACAAAAATTGAAAATACCAATATCCAAATTGAGCCCGAGAGAGTATACGAAAGAGAATATTTGTTGAAAATGGGCAATATTGTTCTAAGTAAAACCGCTATATTAATCAAAAAATAACAGACAACTATTGGCTTTGATGCAACTATTTTACGACCGGTATGACCTAAACTAACACGGGTGATCATTCCATAGATAAATATTCCTATTGCTCCAATTCCAAAGAAATGGAATGAGGAAGATACAGGAAACATCCCAAAATGGAAGAAACCATTAGTCATGAATCCTATACATAACCAAAAATATCCGCTATACAATATCCAGAGAATAGGAAATCGAATGGAAACCCAGGGCTTCCAAAAAAGAAATCGAATGAAATTAGCAATTCCCAAGAATAGGGAAATACTTCCAGCTAATAGTCTTTGCTCCGGCAAAAAAATAATCAATAGTTCTGTAAGCAAAAATAACCAGGATGTATGCATGATTATTTCTTCAAGAGATTCTTTTTTTACTAAGCCATATCCGGGCACAACAACTCCGGTAAAGAATGGTAGAACCCTTCCACTAATAGTTATAATATAAAGGACTATGGAAAATAAAGAGAGGTGAATGAAATCCATTGGATCCAAGTCTAAGAATGGATTGAATAGCAATAGACCAGTTAAGATATGAAGCAAAACCATAATAAAATGAATATACAATATTTTTCGATTGTGCTCTTGTCCAATCATCCATAGTGGCCCAGCAAGAAGAATGAAAGAATAAACTGATGCCGCCACATCGAAACCATAGGATAGGTAGGAAAAGATACCAATATCCAGAAAAGCAAACCTTCCCAGAAACCAAAAAAGAAACAATGCAAATAAAGCATTTCCTTTTACGATTGATTTCGCTGTCCAATTCTGAGCCGCAGTAAATATAAATCCGTAAACTATCGCTCGAGAAAACCCAAAGATCATCTCATAGGCATGCCAATGAATAGCGTTACCCAGAAAAGGAGACGAAATGAATTCAAATAGAACAAGAAGCCATATCAATACAATGACTACTGAATATAAACTACCAAATAGAAAAAAGGAACGAAAAGCAGTAAACCAGATAGGTTGCGATAAATTCATAGTTAAGTTCATAAATAGCTTTTCAATGCCTCAATATCCAAAATTTCAATATGTCCGCCTTTCTGAATATTGATTGCACCATCATCCTTAAGTTTTTTTAACATTCTTGAAAATGTTTCCGGTCGCAGATACAGAAGAGAGGATATCTGGTTTTGTTTCATATTCAAGCAGTCCTCTGAGCAATTTGCAAGAAAGTGAGCCACCCTCTGCAGGCTATCCATAGTAAGCCCACGGTCAACTGCACTGTTCAAACTTTCAATCTTCTGAATTAGGGAATACATTACAATATGATTCATATAAACATTTTGATTCAATTTCTCCTGAAACACCGAAATTGGCATTCTTCTAATCTTACTTTTTTGTGTGAATCTCCCGGAAGCAGGGTACGGAATGCCCTGTAAGACTGCCCATTCTGCTACAATGGACACAGGTTTAAAAAAATTCATTGTTACTTCATTCATATTCATGTCATACTTAAATATCTGAAGTTCTCCCTGAACGAGTAGATCCAAATACTGTATCTCATCACCAAAATGAAATAAAAAATTGTTCTTATCCATTTCTACTTCTTTGCAACAGGCAAATATATTCAATAAATCTTCTGCACCGGGTTTTTGGATGTGTTTTAATGCCAACATTTTGTACTCTTTGTTCAGAATATCACCATTTTTCCACTTTACATTGATCTATGTCAATAGAATGATTCTAGCACTATTTTTTTTCTCCTTAATGTATATCAATCTGGAAATGGATTATTTCCATCACAATTACTATAAGGCAACAACAGTGAGAAAAATAATTATAGTTACTCTTCTCTTATTTATTGTATCTAAAAGTATTTTTTCTCAAGGGAAAATTATTAAGCATACGGTTCCTGCAAGAGTAGAAAAAGATGGTAAAAGTGAAGAATGGATAGATGGACTTATATTAGGTGGGTTGATTCGTTTTCGACCTGAAATGAAAAATAACTACAATTTCGATAAATCCCAAAATGAAAATGTCAATTTTTCGGGACAGAAAATACAGTTTTACATTCACCATGATTTCAGTAAAGACCTAGAAGCAAAAATTACATTTCAAGATACAAGGGTTTGGGGTGGAGAAAGAGGCAGTATGTCCACAACGAACACTGCAAATGACACAACTCGACAAGCTACGGATATTCGAGAAAGTTGGTTGACAGCCAAAAAACTTTTTGATATGCCTCTACATGTAAAAATGGGAAGGCAAATTATGGTTTATGGGGATGAGCGGCTTGTTGGAGCTTTGGATTGGACGAATGTTGGCAGAAGCTTTGATGGCGTTAAATTTATGCTAGAAGAGAAGTATTTTTCTACTCATATTTGGGGTATGATTATTGGAGAGAACAATTCCGATATTGCAGGAAACACAACTGCACTGGGAAATAAAAACCAATACAATGCAAAATTCAATTGTCCACCTGAAGGTAGTATAGGTTGCAAAATTGTACCAGATGCACCAGAAAGGGAATTTGGAGATTCCTACTTTACAGGATTATACAACACAATTAAACTATCAAACGTTCTTCATGTAGATTTATATTATTTGGGGCTTCAAAAAAAAATCCTACAAGCCAATAATGCAATATTACTGCAATCTGGGAATCTCGGTACACCCGAATCAAGATCAGGTAGAATGGATATATTAAATACTTATGGAATTCGTATAACAAATAAAACTCAACCTGGTAGAACATCCAAACAAGAATTTGACTATTCCGTTGAATATGTAATTCAATCAGGAACTACAGGTGCAAATATTAAACCTAGCTGGGATCTTCTAAATACCCAGGTAGAGGGATTCGATCCATTGACCGGTAAAAACTATCGGACTAATTATTATAAAGAAAAAGTTCGCTATGATACCTATGCGTATGCAATTGATGCAGGATATAAATTTGATATGATTAGATTCGGAGTAGGCTATGATGTCGGAAGCGGCGATCCGAATAGAAAAGATGGTTCAGTCGCTACATTTCAAAATCTTTTTCATACCAATCATATTTGGTATGGCCTCGCTGATCAAGTGAGTTGGGTAAACATGGTATCGAAATCTGTGAATCTTACATTTTACACTAAATCAAAAGGAACTTTTCGGATGGATTATTATATTGTTGATAAGCATAAAAGGCAAGATGGATGGTATGAAGTAAGTGGTGCCCTAAGATCGGGAATTAGTACAGAATCTATTTCCAATAATAAATATGATTCATCTAGTCTTCTTAGTGATAAAGGATCAGAAAACAATAGACCTGTCTCTATGCTAGGGAATAATTTATTTCGAGAGATAGATTTCTTATATTCTATTGAATATAAGTCAATCAACTGGGTTTTTGGATATAGCTTGATTTTTGCCGGTGATTCTATCAAAAATCAAGTGGATGATTCCACTAAATCGAGCACAGCCTACTTAAGAAAAAATTTCTCAGGGACTGCAGAATTTGGATATATCATGGTAATATATGCTTTTTAGTCAGAAAATCAAGAATCCAAAAAAGTTTAAAAATAATTTTCTTATAAATATAAAATATTATAAAATTAAGTTAAATATTATAAATATTCCAACTAAGAAGGAAAATAATAGCTTCCACAAAAAGGCAGCTCGAAATAAGCCCATAAAAGAGAAAGCTATGAGCAAGAACTTGAGTGCAGAAAGAGTCACGATCCAAACATTACCATAAGCAATAGAGCTATCCGACAAAAAGGTACCCGCGAGAACAGTCCCCACCAACAATAAATAAACAACAGAATAGGTAACCATACATTTTTTCTCCTTAAATATAAAAACTAACCTGAATATAAAACTTTATCTATGTTCAATTTATAATCAATGAATCAGATAGAGAACCGGAAATAAAACTACCCATATTAGATCACACATATGCCAAAATACCGCTCCGGCTTCCAAATTCACACGCTCGATTGTATTTCGATAAAAGAATATAATTAAAAGTATGAGAATACCTACTACAACATGCATATAATGAAATCCGGTAAGAAGCCAATAATATCCCCAAAAGATTCCGGCATCCAAGCCCAATCCATCGTTTACTTTAATTGCATATTCCCATCCCTTCAACCCTAGAAAGAATATACCAAAAAAAATCGCAGTCAACAATGCAACATTGAATTTGAATTGTTCAGTCCTATCATGGAAATGTACTGCAATCACAATCGCATAACCACTAGTTAACAAGAATATTGTATTCCATACAGCAAAGTTTACATTCAATGAACTTTGCATTTCCAAGAAATCCTTCGGGTTAGAGTTTTTTTCAAATAGAAGTGATCCTATTCCCATAAAAAAAGTGATTACTTCAACTAATACAATAATCCAAATGAGTATTCCTCCGGGAGGGTAAAGAAATGATTTTTCATTATTTAATTTCTCTTCTCTCATGAATTCTACCGGAGATCCTTATATCTCGTTACTAACTTTTCTGATGAAGATCCAACTCCCTCCACTCTTGAGACAACTACGCCTTCCTTAGAAAGAAGACTGATGATTGCAGAATGATTGAAATCCCCTGTAGATGTTTTTTTATAATTCACACCAAGTGATACAGAAAGCATCCTTACATCGTCATCGGTTCCTCTTAGGATTGTCCAGTTTTCACCCATTTCATATTTCTTTTTGTACTTTTGAAGTACATCGGCAGTATCGTTTTCTGGATCAAAAGTGACCAAGACAATTTGGGGAATTTCTCCGGTTTTTTCATGTATCTGATTCGAGACTTGCTTAACATCACTTACAATTCTTGGACAAACAGATTGGCATGTTGCATAGAACATACTAATGACCACTAACTTGCCTTTAAAATCTTTCAATGCAATTGTTTTTCCAGATTCAGACTTCCACTGAGATTCGATGGAAAAAAGACTACCCGAAGCAGCATCACTTGCAGGAATCAAATGACTATTTCCATGGTTTGAGTGGTCGTGGGAACTGTGATCACTGCTTTCTTTACAATTGACAAATAGGTATATTGCCACAATTAATATTGGAACTATCATTTTTTGAATTTTCTTTGTAATCATTTTTGGAACTCCTTGTTCTATTCATTTACTTATACATCATTACATTAATATATTTTTATATTTTATGGAATCTTACTATCAGAAGCACATCGAAAACCTAGATACTTTCCTGTATACCATCCTTTCAATCCAGCTCGGTGACCGTATCTCATATATGCAGCATAATTACTAAAATCATTCGCCTTTAACGAGCCACCTCCACAGAACAAACTGCTCTCTATATCTGAATCTTGTCTAGAATCTCCCGTCACAGACGAGTTATTAAAATCATATACCCACTCCCAGATAAGACCGTGTAAATCATAAATACCCAATCGGTTTTTATAGAGACCTATAGAAGGAATTGTATCTGGTTTTTTTTCACCAAACCAATCCATGATTTTCTTTTCTATATCTTTAGATGTTCCTCCACTCGGAGGAAAATTTGCGGCGTATTCCCATTCCAATTCAGTGGGAAGTCGTTTCCTTAAAGATTCGCAATAGGCTTTTGCAGAAAACCAAGAAACATAAGTAACTGGTGAATCGAAATTTTTATTATTGAATCTACCGACAGATTTCCAATCTTGCAGATATCCACTATCTACATAAAGAGACGATGGCTTACCCGGTGCCCATTTTGGATTCTTAAGAATAAAATCCCTATAATTTTTCTTAGTCACAGGGTAAGCATCTAAATAAAAAGAAGAAACCTTTACAGACACAGAAGAAACAGAAGAAGACTCTTTTAAAAAAGGCTTAAACATGCCACCATCTACCGAAACCATACCGTTGCCCAAAAGGGCTTCTCCGCTAAGTATTCCTATTAGAAATATCTGTAAAAATTTCATTTCTATTCCCTTTATTTGATTGCCCTTACTTCATCTTCTGTAACAGTGAATCCTTTATTATCCCACTTATTATATACATATGTCAAAACACTTGCTATTTCTTCATTGGAGAGCTCCAATTCAGGCATAACATTATTGTATGTTACACCATTTACCGTTATTTTACCACTCAAACCATGTTTAAGAACCTTAATGGCTCTGATTTTGTCTGCATTTAAATAATCCGATTTAGCAACGGGAGGAAAGACCCCGGCAACACCTTGCCCTTCTTTCATGTGACAAGCAGAACATGTGGAGTTGTAAACTCTCTCTCCGTGTTCTAAGATTTCCTCTTTAGATTTTGCCTTTGCCGCGGGTTTAACTTCTGTGACCATTCTCTGGATCGCAGGTCCTTCCGGTAGATATACAATATCTTCTTGCTTCCCGGAATAAATTTTTTCATTTGGCTCACCTTCTACCTTCAGCATACCTAAAGATCCTTTATTAAATGTTCTGAATATAGAATGATCTACAAGGATTAGAGTTCCCGGAACATCTACTTTAAAATCAACTATAACAGATCCCCCAGCTGGGACTAAAGTTGTCTGAACATTTTCTTGGTTCGCTTTAATTCCACCTTCTGTGTAGACTTTATCAAAAATTTCTCCAATTACATGAAATGATGAAATGAGATTTGGACCACCATTTCCAACAAATAATCTAACTGTTTCACCTACCTTTGCCGTAATTGCTCTGTCTTCAACCATTGATCCGACAGACCCATTGAATACCACATAGTCAGGATTTTCAGCGACTGCTTTCTCCATATCAAAAGGTTGAAGTCCTGATGCACCATGTTTTCCTTTAGTATAAAATTCACTTTGCACGATATAGTATTCCTTATCAACTTTAGGGAGATTGTTTTTCGGTTGAACATATATCAGTCCATACATTCCATTAGCAATATGCATTCCAACAGGAGAGGTAGCACAGTGATATATATACAAACCAGGATTCAATGCTTTAAAAGAAAACTTGGAACTTCTACCCGGAACGGTCAAGGAAGCCGCTGCTCCTCCTCCCGGTCCTGTCACTGCATGTAAATCAATATTATGTGGCATCTTGCTAGATGGGTGATTATGTAGATTAAATTCTACCTCATCCCCTTCCCTAACACGTACCATGGGACCGGGAACAGAACCCCCAAATGTCCAAAATGTATACTCAACACCATCTGCAAGTCTCCCCACAACTTCTACTGTTTCCATATTAACTATCACCTTGGCTTCACTGCTTCGGGTAATTTCAGGAGGAACTTCAGGAGCAAAGGTCAGCTTAGCTTCTTCAATCTTCGCTTCGCCGCATGAAACAATCAATCCCATTAGGATGATTGGAACGATTGACCTGAATATATTATTATTTTTTTTTCTATTCATTTTTATAACCATTTTACCAATTTGATACCCGTAGATTATCAAATAATAAAACATACTGTCTTTGATCTGAATCAAGAAATTAAACTATTTTCATATAAAAAATATTATGTATAGTTACATTTTGCACAAATTAGGACTTTTTGCACGGTAATTTGCTTGAAATTTACAAAATTATTCATTTTTACATAAAAAATTCAAAATTCCTTTCAAAATATTGATTTAGATCAATTTTTCTTCGAAGTATTTCCTTATAATTTCAGAAAAAATAGGAGGCGACAAAATGCTTTCAAAATCACAAGCACGAGCATTCTTCTTGGGTGGAACATTGTTTTTTAGTGCAATATTCATTTTCCTAACCGTGGATTCTGTGCGACAAAATGACAAACGAACGAATGCGGATAAATTAACTCCTCAAGTTCTGGAAGGTAAGAAAATATGGGAACACAACAATTGTATGGGATGCCATACTTTGTTGGGTGAAGGTGGATACTATGCTCCTGATTTAACAAAGGTAGTCGAGAAAAGAGGAGATGCTTGGATAAGAGTATTTTTAGATGACCCGGAAGCAATGTTTCCCGGCGAAAGAAAAATGGTTAAATACGATTTTACGGAAGATGAAAAAACGAATATCATCGCATTTTTGGAATGGGTGGGAAATATTGATTCTAACGGTTGGCCGCCGGAGCCCAATATTTCCAAATCATCTTTGGGAGCATCCCCTGCTTCTGAATCCAAAACAACCAACACAACCCCTCAACCTGAGAAATATGCACAACTCTGTGTGGCATGCCATGCTGTGGGTGGAGTAGGTGGGAATGTAGGTCCAAGTTTGGATAAGGTTGGAACCAAATATGACTTGGAGTATTTGGAAAAATGGTTGAAAGACCCACAAGCTGTTAAACCGGGAACAAACATGCCAAAACTTCCACTCAGTGACCAAGAGAGAAAAGATATAACAGCATATCTTTTTGGATTAAAATAAGGAGGAAGGATGAAATTTCAATCACAAAAAGTAGCATATTGGTTTTTCGCAGTATGTATTCTGTTGCTTTCATTACAGATAGTATACGGATTCATCATGGGTTTTGCTCGAATAGGATATGATGTATTGCATGAATGGATTCCATTCCATACAGCACGAGCAACACATACAAATTTATTAGTTGTTTGGTTGTTAACCGGCTTCATGGGTGCAGCATACTACATCATTCCTGAAGAATCCGATAGAGAATTGTACAGTGTTAAACTCGCCTATATACAATTGGTCTCTTGGGTCATAGTTGGGGTTGTAGCCATCATCGGTTTCCATTTCAATTGGTGGGAAGGAAGGAAGTTCTTGGAGATACCAAGACCTCTGGACTATTTGGTTGTAGTCAATGTATTGACATTTCTTTTCAATATTGGAGCAACCATATGGCTTGCCAAAAAACAAAGCACAACACAACTTGTATTGTTCTTTGGGTTATTATGTGCGGCTCTTCTTTACTTACCGGGTATGATATATTTTGACAACCATACATTGGATTCATACTTCCGATGGTGGGTAGTTCATCTTTGGGTAGAAGGTGTATGGGAACTTATCATGGGAGGGATCCTTGCCTTTCTCTTGATCAAACTTACAGGTGTAGATAGAGAAATTATCGAAAAATGGTTGTATGTTGTAGTTGGGCTTACCTTTCTATCGGGAATACTGGGAACAGGACACCACTACTATTGGATAGGGACACCAAAGTATTGGTTGCTTATAGGTGGACTTTTCTCAGCTTTGGAACCACTTGCTTTCTTGGCAATGGCTATATGGGCATTGAATATGTATAGAAAGAAAGGAAAAGATCACCCAAATAAAATAGCTATCTATTGGACTCTAGGGAGTGCGGTGATGTCATTTGTTGGTGCGGGGTTTTTGGGATTTGCCCATACCTGGCCTCAAGTAAACCAGTGGACACATGGTACATTGATCACTGCAATGCATGGACATCTTGCATTTTGGGGTGCATACGCCATGCTTGTGCTTGCTGTGATTGCTTATGCCATGCCGAATATGACAGGGCGAAAACTCTATAACAATATGTCCGGTTATGCCGCATTCTGGATGGCAAATATTGGAATGCTGGGAATGACAGGGGCACTTGCAGTTGCCGGTATTGCCCAAGTGTATCTGGAACGAAAATTAGGTATGGACTTTTTGGTCGTACAGAAAGAAATTTCCTTTCATTTCATCGGAATGCTACTTGCCGCAACACTTTTTACCGTAGGAATTGCATATTACATTATCGACTTTATCAGACATGGAATGCCAAATGATGAAGCACTGGGAATGGATACGGGAGATTTGGAAGACAAATAAGGAAAATTTATGTCAGAAATCAAAGAACCTTACTATGAAACAGTAGGTAAGGAAATTGAGATCTTTCAGGTTGCGGCAGATTTACGTCTGCCGCTTCTTTTAAAAGGTCCAACCGGTTCAGGTAAATCTCGTTTTCTGGAATATATGGCTTTTCGCATGAAGCGAAGACTCATCACTATACTATGCAATGATGAAACTTCTTCTGTTGATTTGGTAGGAAGATACTTGGTAAAGGGCTCTGATACCATTTGGCAAGATGGACCATTGACTCATGGAGTTCGAGAGGGAGCAATTGTATATTTGGATGAGGTTGCGGAAGCTAGACCGGACACTTTGGTCGCAATCCATTCTCTTACCGATCATAGGAGAATTCTCTATATTGACAGGAAGAATGAAGAAGTCTCAGCTCATCCGGATTTTCTTTTAGTAGCTTCATTTAATCCAGGTTATCAAAGAGGATTTAAAGAATTAAAACCTTCTACAAGACAGAGGTTCCTAAGCATGGATTTTCCTTACCCTTCGCCCAAGGTTGAGAATAAAATACTCATGGGAGAAACAAATATTGATGAAAAAATATCAAAACGACTGATAGAATATGCGAATATGGTACGAAACAAACCGGAACTGGGGCTTGCGGAAACTATTTCTACAAGACTTCTTGTCTCGTGTGCATTTCTCATACGATCCGGCCTTCCTCCACGCTTAGCTGCTAGAACAAGCATTATTCTTCCTCTTACAGACGATCCCGATACCATAGCATCTCTTCAGGATAGTTTCAATCTAATTCTATGAAAATGAGAATACCTTACGGCAAGTGTAATTGGTAGAAGGAAACTATTTTGGAATGGGATCAATTTCTATTTTATAAGGGTCATAAGCTTTATAAAAAGCTTAAAAGAATACTGGATGAACCCAACCCTTTTTTTAACTACGAAATATTAAAAGAAGAGGTTACTATATTAAAATTCCTTTTGATCCTGAATTCCAATCCAATTCAGCTATCGATCTCAAGAGATAGAATCGCACTTTCAAAGGACATATTGTATTTTCCGGAAAGTATTCACCTCTTAGAGGATGAAGAATCTAGCAAAAAATTCATTCGACTCCTGTTTACTTTTCTATCCATAGCACTTAATATTAACATTTCATATGCAAAATCCCCTATGGAAAAAATATACCTTTCCTCTCAATCATTCCAGGATTTGTATCGGATTGCCCGAAATAGATATTCTGCAATTCATCTAGAATGGAGAGAAATCATGCAATCCCTTAGGAGAATTCGAAAATACCATAGGGATCATTATAATCAATTGAAAAAATCGTTACTGAATTCACCTCGTTCCGTAAATTTAGATAGCATATCAAATTTTTCAGGTAAAGATTTTGTATCACACAAGGAAAAGAATAGTTTAGAGACCAAGGATGCGGAACAAAAAATAAATCTTGATGAAGCTGAATTGATTGAAGTGGACGAGAAAAAAATCGAAGAGTATACATTAGGTCATAATTTTGAAAAGATAGAAACGGTAGAGGAATTCGATGGCAATTGGCGAGACATTGACGGCGAAGAAGATATGGAGGAGGAAGAAGCTCTTCAAGAATTGAATCTTAAACATGTCATAAGAACTGAAGATGCTGTTCATACAACAAATACTACAGATTCCGGAAGTGGATCTATGCTAGAATTGAATTCCAATATTGAGGATTACACTCGCCTCTATCCGGAATGGGATTATAAAAAAAGAATCTACAAAAAGGATTACTGTAGCATAAAAGAAGAAAATTTCATTGATACAGATTCTATTTATGTTACGAAAATACTGACTCAAAAATCTAGAAATCTGGAAAAGTTAAATAAAAGTTTGGAGATACTTATCAATGAATTGCAGACGAAAAAGAGACTTGCCTCCGGTCCTAATATCGACTTGGATGCATTCATTACTAGGCTTGCCGATATTAAGGCACATAAAACTCCCAGTGAATTCATCTATACTGATTCCAGAAAACACAATACAGACATTAGTTTATTTTTCCTCATGGATTTAAGTCTTTCCACTGATTCGTGGATTCATGGAAAGAGAATCCTTGATGTAGAAAAAGAGAGTATGATTCTCTTTTCGGAATGCTTGCATAATTTAAAAATTCCTTTCGGAATTGGAGGATTTTATTCCAGAACGAGAAATCATTGCAAATTCCTAACAGTAAAAAAAATATCAGAGGATTGGTCAGTCTGTAAGAACAGAATGGGCGCACTATCACCTATTGGCTATACGCGAATTGGTCCCGCATTAAGACATGCACTGAGTTTCCTGAAAGACAGTAAAACCAAGCAAAATTGGATTATTCTCTTGACGGACGCCAAACCAAATGATTACGATACATACGAAGGAAAGTATGGGATTGAAGATGTCAATCAAGCAATTAAAGAATGTTTATTGGAAAAGGTACAATTACATACATTGGCTATAGGTTTAGATGAAAAACCTACGATTCCCGCCATGATGAGGGAAGCAAGCTTTCAAATGCTTTTTGATCCTGACAAATTATTGGATTCACTCCAAATATTCCTCAAAAGAGCTTTATCCAGATAATCGTTGATCAATTCATTTAATGAATTCAGACTTCTTTTCAATAAGAATTTTCTCTGAATCGATTCAAAAGAACTATCATTTTGTATTGAATTGTAATTTCTTGTTAGTATAATTATTCTATTTTTTAAGCATTCGATACTCAATGAAAGATCACAACCATCTGTTATTTTCTGATCCATAAACTAAAGGATATATTATTTCAAAATAATAAAAATTGACTTAAATCAATACGCCCGACTATAATGAGTTTTTCAGAAAATGCTTATTCAATAAGTCCTCATTTTTGCACTGCATCATTGCAATTCTCTATTCCAGAATAGCCACTTTATATACAATTCAAACTTAAATCATTTGCTTTCCAATATTTTTCAGGTATAATGATTAATATACTATCGGAGGTATAACGATGAAAGGTATGAAATACTTAGTGTTTCTAATCGTAATAAGTCTCATTTATATTGGATGTGGCTCAGATAAATACGATTCAGAAAAAGAGAACACAATGCATGGTGATTCAAATAAATTCTGGTGGCCTGAAAGACTGGATCTTTCTCCATTACGTCAGCATGGAATTGAATCCAATCCTATGGGAAATCGATACGATTATGCAAGAGAATTTAATAAATTAAATCTTGATGTTGTAAAAAAAGATATTGAAGCAGTAATGAAGACATCGCAAGAGTGGTGGCCTGCAGATTGGGGACATTATGGACCATTTTTCATAAGAATGGCGTGGCACAGTGCAGGAACATATCGCATAAGTGATGGTCGTGGTGGAGCGGCAGGTGGACAACAGAGATTTGAACCTTTAAATAGCTGGCCGGACAATGCTAACTTAGACAAGGCAAGAAGATTGCTTTGGCCAATCAAACAAAAATACGGAAGCAAATTGTCATGGGCAGACTTGATGGTTCTAACCGGTAACGTAGCTATGGAATCCATGGGTTTCAAGACATATGGATTTGCCGGAGGACGTATGGATGATTGGGAAGCTGACCATGTATACTGGGGTCCCGAAAAAGAATGGTTAGATGATAAAAGATATCATGGAGACAGAAAACTTCAGAAACCTTTAGCAGCAGTTCAGATGGGATTGATCTATGTGAATCCGGAAGGTCCCAATGGGAATAACGATCCACTGGCAGCTGCAAAAGACATTCGTGAAACATTCGGAAGAATGGCGATGAATGATGAAGAAACAGTGGCATTGATCGCTGGTGGTCACACTTTCGGTAAAGCACATGGTGCCGTTAAAGCAAGTTGCCTTGGCAAAGAGCCTGCTGCCGCGGGTATCGAAGAACAAGGTATGGGTTGGAAAAACAAATGTGGAACAGGTCATGGAAAAGACACCACTACCAGTGGATTGGAAGGTGCGTGGACGATGAATCCAACTCAGTGGACACACCAATATTTGTCCAATCTCTACAGCTTTGAATGGGAAAAAACCAAAAGCCCTGCCGGTGCTGTTCAGTGGGTTCCCAAAGGTGGAGCAGAAATCGTTCCGGATGCACATGATCCAAACAAAAAGCACTCTCCTATTATGTTCACTACAGACTTAGCTCTTAGAGAAGATCCTGAATACGGAAAAATATCCAAAAGATTTTTGGATGATCCAAAAGAATTTGAACTCGCTTTTGCCAAGGCTTGGTTCAAGTTAACTCATAGAGATATGGGTCCTTCTACTCGTTACATAGGAAAAGAAGTGCCTAAAGAGGATTTAATCTGGCAAGATCCGGTTCCTAAAAGAAATCACGCCTTGATTGGAGCAGGAGATATTGCTTCTCTTAAAACAAAAATTCTGAATTCCGGAATCTCGGACTCAGAGCTTGTAAGAACAGCATGGGCAGCAGCAGGCTCATTCAGAGGAACCGATCTAAGAGGTGGAGCAAATGGAGCAAGACTTCGACTATCTCCTCAAAAAGATTGGAAGGTAAATAATCCTGAAGAAATTTCCAAGGTAATAGCCAAACTGGAAGAAATCCGAAATGATTTTCAAAAATCCGGAAAGAAAGTATCCTTGGCGGATTTAATCGTCTTGGGTGGAACTGCCGCTGTGGAAAAAGCAGCTAAAAAAGCAGGATCCAACGTAAGCGTACCTTTTGCACCAGGAAGGATGGATGCCAGTCAAGAACAAACAGACGTAGAGTCTTTTGCCGTATTGGAACCAAAAGCCGATGGATTCAGAAATTACTATTCCGAAGAAAGCAAAATGTCTCCGACTGAAATGTTAGTTGATAGAGCAAATATGCTTTCACTAACAGTTCCTGAAATGACTGTTCTAGTTGGCGGACTAAGAGTATTGGATGCTAACACTTCAGGTGTAAAACACGGAGTGTTTACTAACAAACCGGGAACTCTTAGCAACGACTTTTTTGTAAACTTGCTGGATATGTCCACCAAGTGGCAGAAAGCTGAAGGTAAAGAAGGAATCTACGAAGGTTTAGATAGAAAAACGGACAAAGTGAAATACACTGCAACTCCAGTTGATCTTATCTTCGGTTCTCATTCAGAACTTCGAGCAATAGCAGAAGTTTATGCCGCTGAAGATGGAAAAGACAAATTTGTAAGAGACTTTGTTGCCGCATGGAACAAGGTTATGACTCTTGATAGATTTGATTTAAAATAAATCAGTCTAATAATCATTTACTTATTGACCGTTGTTATTTCAGCAGCGGTCAATATATTATTAAATTTATTACCTCATCTAAATAAAATATCTTTCTTCAGACTTTACACAAAACTCACAACCAGAGTAAGCCCAACCACTGCCCAAGATGGAAGTTTCCAGTATTCCAAGAGGACAAATCCTACAGCCGCAGTTGCAAAATCCCGCGGACTAAGGATGGCGCTTGTCCATACAGGATTGTAGAGAGCGGCAAGTAAGATACCCACAACCCCCGCATTCAGACCTAACATGGCATAACGAACACTCGGAATGGATCGCAAATTCTCCCAGAACGGTAAAATCCCGATAATTAATAAAAACGAAGGTAGAAAGATTGCCACAAGTGCAAGCATCCCACCTAGCCAACCATTCGGTTCTGCAGAGGACACAGTTCCCAAATAAGCACTAAAAGTAAATAGAGGACCGGGAACTGCATTGGCAACACCATAGCCTGCAAGAAAGAGATCATTACTCACCCAACCAACAGGAACCACTTCGGACTGTAGCAGAGGTAGAACCACATGTCCTCCACCAAACACAAGTGATCCTGAACGGTAAAAACTATCAATGATCTGTATGGTTTGTCCGGAAAATACTTCTCTTAAAATAGGAAGTCCAAATAAAAAACCGACAAAAGCAATAAGAAAAACAGTGCCCCAAGTCCTACTTCCTCTGTGCATAGAATCACCGGGAAGACTAGACTCCCCCTTCAGGAAAAATACTCCTACAATACCTGCAACTAACATAACCAAAACTTGAACCCATGCCGTTGGGATAAGAAGAACTACCAGTGCAGACAAAACAGCCAATGTAATTCTTTCTTTATCCGGACAGAGCTTCTTACCCATACCCAATACAGCTTGTGCAACCACGGCAACGGCAACCACTTTCAAAGCATGTAGCCAATGATTGTGTTCTGACATATCAAGTTGTGTGACACCCAATCCAAACAAAATCAGAACAATAGAAGACGGAAGTGTAAAACCAACCCAGGCTAAAATAGCTCCGAATATTCCACCCCTGGATAATCCAACTCCCATTCCAACCTGGCTACTTGCCGGTCCCGGAAGAAATTGACAGAGAGCAACCAAATCCGCATAGTTTTCTTCCGTCATCCATTTCTTTTTAATTACAAATTCTTCGCGAAAGTATCCAAGATGGGCGATGGGACCTCCGAAAGAAGTAAGCCCCAGTCGGAGGGAGGTAAGGAAAATTTCTAGATAGTTCATGTATATTTTAGACAGTTTTTTTATAGACTTACCAAAGAATCATTATAGAGTTTAATTCTTATGAATAAAGAACTCTTCACATTTGCCATATCAATTCTTTCTTACTCTATTCTGGTATTGCTGATTCTCTTCACTCCATTGATTGCCGTTACAGGTTGGAAACTCATTTTCCTTGTTGGATTCTTCATAATCGCAATGCCTATTCTTATCTATTCACTTGACTTGGAAGACTGGAAGCCTGTGTTCTGGTTCAGCTTCCTTGCAAGTCTATTCCAGATATTTCCGGATTGGTTCCTCGCCGAAGCCTTGGGAGTCTTGGTATTCCCCGATGAAGAGAGATTTCTCATTGGGAAGGTGCCAATTTATATGGCTGGGATGTGGACGATACCCTTCTTCATATCGTTACTTTCCGCTAGAATTGCTAAGTCAAATATAAATTTTATCCCTGTAAATATCCATATACTAACCGGACTCATCGCACTCATGATCTTCTGGATATCAGAAGAGACCATGCATCATATTCCGGTCTGGTATGCTCAAAATGTGAAGTTGATTGGTAGCTCTGCCATCTATGTACTACCTGCCGAATTTTTATTAGGAGTATATCTCAGTTGGGTTTATGAAATATCATTGGGGCGCAATATTTTGGAGAAAATCCTTTTAGCTTCTTCTGTATTTATATTCTACACGGGAGCCTTGAGTGTGAGTTATTTGATTGTTGAAAAACTAAGTTGAAGATTATTACATCTAAAAAAAATTTGACCATTAAAATTCTTCTTTTTGAATTACATTTATGACAGTTCAAACACAAAAACCTTCTGCTGCATTTATTGCTGTTCAAAAGAATGTGCGAGATGCACGACTTGCTGATGGAACGACTGAAGTTTTTTCTAAAAAATCAGAATGAGACGATCCTTTTCACTTCAATCTAAAATACACTACTCAATTGTGAAAACTTATCATTCTCTACCCTTCCATCTCGAAAACGTGAAGAATATTACTTTTTTCATCTTATTCTACCTAACACTTACCTCTTGCAATTACATGCAGAAATCTCCATCCAATGAAGTGCTCAAATTTTATACAATTTTCAATCAGAAAAATGGTACTGTTTACCATACCAATTTAGATATATATCTGGAGCTGTGCGAAGATTGGAGCTTGGAAAATAAATGCCCGAAAAAGGATAAAATTTTAACAAGGGATATGGCAATAATATACTGCAACAATTTAAAACTTGCCGAGAAAAAATGGCGTTTGCCTGATTCAGAAGAAGCTTTTCAATTAAGTATAGGGAAAGGATTTCATGAAATGAGCAATTACTATAATGTAAATACTAATTATTGGGTTCTTACCAATTACGTAAAAGACAGAAAATACGGTTTGGTTTTTCAGGTTTATGAACCAGGCTCTGGATTCATACCGGAAGATGACTTTGTTTATTACAGAAATAAAAATATACAAACCAATTTTATTTGTATTTCATCCCAGAAAGAATCTATAATTAAAAAGACCGACCTTACTTGGCCTTACGAAGCCAAGTAATCTTGATAATCGGATAGAATCTATAAAGTAATCATTTTGGGATCAACCAGTCATCCCACAATGTCGCTTCGTTGTTGCACTTATGGGTTGAATCTAGTTTTATAATCTGCTTAAAAACATCTGTGTTTTGTGCCCCACTAAAGGCATAATGTTCATTGAATACAAAAAAAGGCAATCAATAGACAAGGAGTTTCCTCCAAATCTTGATTGCCTCAATTTTAACAAAAACTGGGAATTTTTTTAATTAGTTCCAGTTATTGGTTCTTGGCTTAGCGATATTCACTTTCATTTCACGATTTAAAATATTTTTACCATTTAAGTCACCGATAGCACTATCTGCTTCTCCGCTATCTTTCATTTCGATAAATCCAAAACCTTTGGAACCACCGGAATACTGATCGGTTATGATTTTTGCAGAAGATACTGCCCCGTGTTGAGAGAAAAGCTCACTGAGCTTGTTTTCGGTCATTTCGTAAGAAAGGTTGCCTACATAGATATTTACTGACATATATTGTCCTCTTAATTTAATTTTTGATTCTTAAAATTGATTGGATTAAAAACAACTTTCCGTTCGGAAATTAGGTAAAAAACAACGAAAATGCAGGGGAATACTAGTAAAAGCGATCGAAATGCAAAAAAGGTGAAAACTACTTAGCGGTTAAATAAATCTTAAATAATCTGAATCTACTACCATGCTATTTAACATAGGTTTTTCTGACAAGGAAAAATAATTCAATTCTTTCCAAAATCGCTTAGCCTCGGAATTCAATCAAAACCTGTTATTTGAATTATTATATCATCCAATCAGGCTGGCATATTATTACCAAATCACTCTTATAAGAAGTTAGATCCAGTTTATAACTATGCAGGTATAGAATCTCATCCGATAGCTTTTTCGTTTTATCTCCATAGACTTTGTCACCAACTATAGGATGACCATATTCTGCAATATGTATCCTGATCTGATGTCTTCGCCCTGTAACAAGCTCCACTTCCACAAGAGTCGTAAGATTCACCGGATCTCTTTTTAATACCTTAAACAAGGTGATTGCTTTTTTTCCACCGGAACGAACAGTCTGCACTTTCTTATTCCCATCTTTAAGAAAACTCTCAATCCGAAACTCATCCTCGGGTATCACTCCATGAACCAATGCAAGGTAGAATTTTCGAGATGCCTTAAGCAACTCATCAACTTTATGATTGCCCTCCGGATCCAATCCAAAGACCACAATTCCTGTCGTATTCAGATCCAATCGATTGGCAGTTCGCAGATAGTCCAGACTTAGAGAATTTTGTAGTAGACGAGTGAAATCCGGTCGAAGGGGATCTTTGGTTTCATGAATGGGAATGCCTGCCGGTTTGTTTGCTATCAGGATGAGATCGTCTCGATACAGTATGAGTTCCGGATAAAATGCAGGAGTTTTTTGTTCGGTAGTGTTCATGTTTAATCTCACTGCATCCTTAAGAAAATGTTTCATTATTTTAAAGGGAACTCTCCTAGGTTCGCATTTTGACTCTCACAGTGTAATTCAATAAGCCTATCACTGAATCTAACAAGATTAGAATCAGAAAACAGAATTTCTTCACTTTTCTCATTAAACAATTTTTGCAATTTCTTTCTATAGTTAGCCGGATAAGAAAGGAGGAAATATGTTAATACATTTTTTTGATTCCATGTTACCTTTTTTGCCACGAATATTTTCCCGGGTTCAAAAAGAGCAATGGGATTATCAAGATGTTGCGCCGGTAATAGAGAATCGGTATTCAAATCTCGGATAATAAAGTCATTTGTCGCTTGATCGTAGTTTTCAATCTTAAAGAGAAGATAATCTGCCTTCATGATCGCCCTGTAGAAGTCTATAACTTCTTTTTTCATGATAGACTTCTTTTTTTGAATGATCCGTTCAACCATAGGAATAGTTGAAGATTTATCTTGAAAACTAATTTCTGTCAGAATATACTCAAGAAAAACCCCCAAATAAGATTTCGAATCCAACAGCTTTGTTCTGCTAGGCTTATTGATTGCAAATTCTTTCCACATTGCTTTTAGTCCCCCATCTTGCCTTGCAAAATAAGAGATGATAGGGAAGCCAAAGTCTTCGGAAACAAATCCCAATAGTAATTTCTGTTTCCTTGCAACATCCAATTCAATAGCTCGTATTAAATCTTCGGGAGAATTAATATTGTCAAAAAGAGAACCGGGCAGATTCAATTCTTCTGCTAGATTTGGTATTTCAGATGACTTAAAGGATTTAAAAGAATTGGAGGGACTAGTTTGAATATCCTTCACATCGACAAAATCGGAAGCTTTGGTTTTTAAAAATGAAAGGACTAAGGCACTTGAATTCTCTGAGATTTCTTCTATACGAAGTACTTTCTCATCTTCATCAATCATAAGCTTGGCAAGAACTCTGGGTTCATCCTCATCGGACATGAACACATGGGAATAATCTCCAAAAGATTCAATATTTTTTGTTTTGTTAATAATTTTTAGGAATTTTCGAAAATTTAAAATTTTAATTTCACCAATACCGGCTGAGGAAGTATTTTTCCCTAATATGAATTCCCAGGAATGCTTTAGAAAATTCGAATTCACTGATTTCAAATATTCGTAATTCTTTGGTTCAAATCTTGAATATGCAACCTTGGTGAATAGTGAGGATGCAATAGCGAGTTGTTTTCGGATGATCTGATCCAATAATTCTTTTTCTTCCGAAATCAGTTGCATATTTTGTTCATTAGCTTCTTCTATAATGGATTTGTGGGTTGCAACAAAATCCAAG
>JAFIGA010000091.1 GCA_020831715.1 Leptospira sp.
TCTTAGAATAATTCAGGGGATTTTGGGGATTTCCCCCCTCGGGTGCCCGGATGGAAGAGGATGAAGAAACTGCCAAGGTCACTTAACACTCTCTTCCACAATTGCAATCTCCTCCGGTGTCAGCTCATAGAGCTGGTAAACTAGTTGGTCGATCTGGGCTTCGAGGTCGGATGTGTCGGTGGAGGGGTTTTGTTTTTTTGTTGAAAGAATATTATCAACCAGAGACTCTATTTTATTCTGTATTTTATCATTTGCTAATTTTATAGGAAGTTGATCCAAATGCATTGCTTTTACTTCAGCAAGTGGTTCTCCCCTTTCAGGATTGATTGTCCAGTAGACAAAATCTATTAATTTAGAATTCAATAAACCTAAATTGTATTTTAACTTATAATTTGCTTCAAGGGGAAGCAAGATATGAGTATTGTTTCTCATAATAAATCCTTTGCCAACTAAAGTTGAGATGATTCTATCGCTAGTTTGTCTAACAATGATTTTTTCATCCCTTTCAAAGATTTCCGGATCTCGAGGAGCCGCTAGCCAAGAGCCATAGCTAATAAAATTATCATGATTCCACTTTAGAACGAATTTATGAAAATCGCTTCCTCCGATCAATGGCAGGAAAGTGTCATCAACAGGATGATCTTTGGTGTATGGTTTTTCTTTCAGTATAGTTTTTGTTTGTTTTGGTTTCCCTTTGCCAACTTCGTAAGGTTTTACACCATTTTTAATCGTCATGACATCTTTTAGTAATTTAGATTGGGAATAAATCTTTTCAATTAATTTATAATCTTTATCGGTTAGATGAGTATTGATAACATTCTGAGCAGAAAGTATAGTCTTTTCAACTTGATTAATTTTTATAAGCTTATCATAAGAATTTATGTTCAAGTATATTTTTTCATTATTTGCTTTGCTATAGAAAGTAATATCACAGTCAACAACCGCCTCATCAAATATTGGATTGAGGAAGGTATCAATTTTATAGAGTCCATACTTCTCAAGGCTCTCTCTTCTAAATTCTTTGGCAATGTTAATCAATCTCCATGTATTAGGAATAATATAACTCAAAATATTCCGGTTATTACCAAGCGATAAACCCAAGGCTATAAAAGAAATATAACTGTCTTGAAGTATGCTTGCAGCAAATCTTTGATAGTTCAATTTTAGATTCTCAATAGTTGAAGAATCTAGCTTGATTCCATACGGTGGATTCCCGATCACCACATCAAAGCCCACATAGTTCCCATCATCGTCGAGGACTTCCGGGAATTCGAATCGCCATTCGAAGGCGTTTTCGTAGATTTTGTTGGATTTAATTTCTTCGATTTCCTTTTCTTTTTTATATTCTTCTTCTTTGAGTTTGGTGATCTGCTTTTCGAGATCTTTCTTTTGCTTATCAGTGGTTTCGAATAGATCTTGGGTATTGATGAGGTTGAATAGATTGCCTTTGATCTTCTTTAAATCCAGTTCCAATTTATCATTTTTTGCGAATTCTCCTCGGTAAGTATCCTTCACGTTTTGGATGAATTTTTCCATCTCCCGTTTCTGCTCTTTTGTCTCGGCATTGCGGTAGGTATCCACAGCTTGGCGATAAGATTTGACATTCCACTCTGTCTTCTTCAATGCCTTGCCTAGATCCACATCCAGTGGGAATCTACTAATAAGGGAGTTCCCACATTTGATGTTGATGTCAATATTGGGAAGAGTTTCCAATTCTGTTTGGTTCTTGTAGTAGGCATTCTTGAGAAGTTCAATCCAGAGTCGGAGGCGACAGATCTTCACCGAGTTCGGGTTGATATCAACACCAAAAAGACAATTCTCGATGATGGTTTGCTTCTCTTGGAAGAGTGCCTCTTGTACTCTTTGCTTTTCTTTGTTACCCGGATCGTATTGAAAGATATTTCCTTCTTCATCTTTCACAATCAGTTCATCATTTTCAACAGTGGATTCATATTCCTTTAGTTTTCGTCCTTTTGTGTCGGTCAAAACTTTAAGGTCACTCTTTACGGCGATAATTTCATTTAGAGCTGAAACTAGAAAGTGTCCTGATCCTACAGCAGGATCGCAGATTTTAATATCATTGATGATTTGATTGGCTTCCTTATGATCTTCGATTTTGTTGTAAACATCATCCAGATTCTCACAGTTCCAATTCTTTCTCTCATTGAACTTTTCAACAACAGCTTTGCGAATTGTTTCTCTACACATATACATGGTTATAAAACCGGGAGTAAAGTACGAACCGTCCTTATAGCCATTGAGTTTTTCGAATATCAAACCTAATACAGATGCATTGATTAGAGATTTATTTTCTTCTTGAATCTCTTCGGCTCCTTCACTGCTGAAATCATAAGCATCCAAGAATGCAAATAAATATTCCAGAGTTGTGATCTCACCGGATCTCTTTTTCCCTTGTCCATCTCGTAGAACAGTATCTTTCTTGATGGGAATCTTCTTGGAATCGCTTAGAGCACTGATCATAAAAGTTTTATCTTCCAGGTCAGTGAGTTCAAATAGGGATGAATTGAGATAGGGAACTTTTTCAAATCTTTTTCGAATCTCTTCTGATCTATCAGAATGCTTTCTTGCAAGCACTTGGAAGAAAAGACTGTTCAGATCATCATAGCTAGATATTTTTTTATAATTTAAGAATGCATAATCGGAATCACCCTTATGGTAAGTGATAAGTTGTGCTTCCAATAATTTTAGAAATAATATCCGATTGATCCAGGTTATACAAAGTTCCAAAGATAGATTGAAAAGTCGTTCCTCTTTTGTCTTTCCGAATTGGTTGGGATTTTCCACTCGATGAATCTTTTCAGATACATCAATCTGGTTGATCGTCTCTTCCAAAATAGCTCCGCTATTTCGATTGCCTGACTCATTTCTCTGAATTAACTTTTTACTACCTTCCTTTACTTCCGTAAGACCAATAATATATAAAAGTTCAGAATAGAAAGTTTTATCAAGCGAGTTGCTATCATTGGCAAATGGCAACTTCAGTAAATGCTGGGGGGACAACAACTTATATAAAGAAATGAGCTTTACATCGTCTTTAGGATTTTCATTTCGTATCACTTCTTCATAATCTTTTAAATTGAAGTGAGTAAATTGAATTTCGGACTTAAGGGATTCTATATACGGAGAGGCAATTTCCTTGTAGAAAAAATCGGTTTTGGTATCAGAAAGTATCCCTGCTTCGAAATTCTTAAACTTTTGAACGAATTCTTTATTCTGTGCAAATTGTTGATCCAAAGTTTTGGCATCAAAAATAAACCAATCATAAAAATTTGTAATGACTAAATGCTTGACCTCATGATTTTTCTGAGCTATTCTCTCCCGGAGAAAATATAAAACCAATTCTTGAAATGCTTTCGTGTTCAGATTGCTTGAAGTTACCATCTCAGATTTATTCGAAACTTTCTTCGCCTCAAGAATCACACCTACTGTTGCCTTACCATCACTCCCATTGTGTATTACGAGATCATTCCTCCCTTTCGTATTGATAAAATGATTGGATTCTTTGTAATAGGCGTCTTTCAAAAAGTCAGAAACAAGATTCTTATGGTATTCCTCAGATTCGCTATCATTCGCCCTATCCAGAAGTTGCATTAGATTCTTTTTGAAAGATTCAATCTGATCTCTGGTTGGTTTAACTTTTTTGTATGCATCGTTCAATGCTTTCTGGGGAGGAATCATATTGCTAACAGCCATGAAGTCACTCTACATGCAGGGTAGGACAAATTCAAGGGTATTTTTGGAATAAAAAAGAGCAAGAATCAATACTTTCTTATCCACCAAATCCCTCGCAACATTTCTTCCCTGCGAACGTACGTGAGCACCCCCATGCCGACAATTCCCAAGAAGGAGGCACCCCACAGTTGCCATATTTTGGATTCAAGAATCCAATGACTCACTTCACTCACCTGCGTTCGTTCGTGGTCACAATCTCGCAGTCGGAATGCCCCCGGCATTCCTTTGTGCTGCGATTCCCACTGATATCTTATCCGTGTTACTTCTCTTTATCCGAGATTCAACCTCCCCCCTACCCCGTCGTTCTTAGTCCACTGGCGATCGCATTCACTGTGAGAAGGAGCGGGATAAGCAATTTCTCACGTTCCGATTCCTTGGCTTCAATTCGATTCAATTCTCTCCACTCTCTCAGTAAATGAATTTGATGTGAGTGCAAGATTTCTAAAGATTTGGCTCTCATGGCAATGGTCTGGGTCATCTTGGGTCGCCTAATTTCAGCAGATGTTTCATGGAATAAGGCTTCAATCATAGATTTGGTTCGATTGTATTCTTCCGATATTCTATCCATGAATAGATTTCGGAGACTAGTATCTTCCACTAGTTTAGAATATTCCGTCATTAATTTTTCATCGGCACTGTGGATTCCTGTTTCGATATTGAGAATAGCATACTTCAAGAAGTGCCAATTGCTCAGTTCCTCTACCAAAATCTGAAACTCTTCAGGAGATTGCGTCTTCAACTCTTCCAATGCTGTGCCGGAACCGAACCAGTTGGGAAGATAGAAACGAGCTTGGTTCCAACTAAAGACCCAAGGGATTGCTCTCAAATCACTTATGGTTCTCTGACCCGTTCTTCTTGCCGGTCTCGATCCAATGCGACTGTTTTCAATAACATCAATAGGTGTTGCTTGGGAGTAGAAATCGATGAAACCTTTAGTGTGCAGAAGTTCCGAATAGACTTCTCCCGAACGATTGGCAACACGGCGGATAATGTCTTCGGCAGGATGCTCCTTCTTCTTCATGAAATGATGTCTTGCTGTCACCTTGGTTGCCGTTGCGGCAAGCAATTCCAAGTTGTATGCCGCATTGATTTTGTTGGCAAATTGCTGTGCTATCGTTTCACCCTGCACAGTCATTCGCACAGATCCTGTTAGGCTACCATGGGGAAGTGCGTCCAAAAAGCGGTGGGTCTTTCCGCCTCCGCGACTGATAGTTCCCCCTCTACCATGGAAGAAACGAAGCCGAATTCCAAGCTCACTCGCCAGCTCTCCCAAAATTTTCTGAGTTCTGTAGAGATTCCATTGGCTGGAAAGAATTCCCCCATCTTTATTGGAATCACTGTAGCCTAACATAACTTGTTGATGAAGTCGATTGTAGCGTTTGATTTTCTTTTGATATTCCAAACTGGTTTTTACAATTTTTTGCAAAAGGTATTCTTTCAAAACAATGGGTGAATCTTCCAAATCATCAATCGTTTCGAATAGTGGAACAATGTTGAAAGGACTTGCCAAACCGTCCTCGGTATGCTCCAAAAGATCTGATTCTCTAAGGAAAAGATAGACCACCAAAAGATCCGAGACAGATCGGGTCATACTCACAATCACGGATCCGATGGCTTCGGTTCCATATTTTTTTGTGTAAGCAGCAATCACTCGATAGGCGGAAAGAAGAGAATCAGCTTCACTTCCTGCTTTCATTCCGGGTAATAGGAAAGGTCTTGGACTTTCCAATTCTATTTTGAGAAATTCCAATCGTTCTTCTTCCGACCATTCGGAATAATTCCACTTGGGCATTTTTGCCATTTGCAAGATCTGTTCGATCGCCTTTTCATGATAGGCGGAATTTTGTCGAATATCCAAGGATGCAAGATGAAATCCAAAAGCTTCCACCAATCTTTCCAAGGGGAAGATGTCTCTTTCGGCAAGTCGTTTTGCCTGAACCGATTCCAAGGAAGAACGCATTAGGCGAAGATCCTTGGCAAATTCCAACGGATTTTTATACAAGAAATGTTCCGGAACAGTTTGTATATTTTCTTGAGTGGGGAGTCTCCTTCGAATGAGATTGGAGAATTGCCTCCAAGGTTCATCCGGGTTTCGCTCCAAGCATTGAGTCCCGATAGCACCCAATTCTTTCGAATAGGAATGAATAGCTTCCAGCAAAGACTTGGGAGGATTCTGCAAATAATCCGACAGACTCATATTCTTGGACAGTTCTATAACCTTTTCGTTATACAGATCTAAGGCGAGATTACGAAACCGATTCAATACAAATTCCGTAACATCGGAAGTAACAAAGGGATGCCCATCCCTGTCTCCTCCCACCCAATCCCCAAAGGAGAGATGAGGAAAGTCTTCGGGATTCTTGAGAGAACTAGGATGAAAGCCAGCCTCTTCCCAAGCTTGACGCAACCTTGTATCCAAAATAGGAAGCACTTCGGGAAATACATTTTTCAAATAGTGCTCAATATTTCGAATCTCAGAATAGACATCCGGCTTCTTGAGATAGATTTCCCCTGTTCTCCAAAGTCTTTCTATTACTGTTTCAATATCTTTTAATATTTCTTTTCTTTCATTGGGTGTCCACATTTGGTTTTCCAACTTTACCAAATGCAAATACAACTCCCGATGCTGTTCCAATATGGTCGCACGTTTTGCTTCCGTGGGGTGCGCCGTAAGAACGGGTTCTACATGAATATCTTTTAGATAATGAAGAATTTCACTTTCTTTCAATCCGTAGCCTTTCATCTTTGCAAGACTCTGTCCCCAGAGACCGGGCAAGGCAGACATACCTTTCTCACACTCAACAGTTCTTCTGTACTGAGCGGCAACATTTTCTTCAGTCATATTCAGTAACTGGAATGCTAGACTCAACAGCTCTGCTGTCTTTTCGGGAAGATACTGCGACTCTCCGGAATTCCTGTCTAGCTGAGACTTTTGTTCCAGGATTTCAGCAATATTTGACTCTCCCAAGCTTTCTAAAACCTGTCTTAGTCTTGTTAATAAGGATTGGTAATCTTGTAATAATTTGTCTTGTGATGAGTGTGCAGGAATTTGGGAAACCATACAATATAGACGTAAGTAAATCGTTAAATGTCTATGGGAAAAATTCATTCTATCAATGGGATTTTTTCTTGCTACTCATCATTCTTTGTGGAATTTTAGACAATAGTCCCGAAAAGCCATTACTGAAAGGAAACAACCATGCCCAAAATTAGCGTCATTATACCCACATTGAATGAGGAAGAGCTTCTTCCCAATCTACTTGACACTCTAAAATCCCAAACCTTTAAGGATTATGAAATCATTGTAGCCGATGCAGGCTCGAAAGATAAAACCTGCGAACTGGCTAAAAAAGCTGGGGCAAAGGTAGTCCCCGGAGGAATGCCCGGTGTGGGAAGAAATCGAGGTGCGGAAGTGGCAGAGGGAGAATTCTTATTTTTCTTTGATGCAGATGTCATTCTTCCCAAAGATTTCCTGGAAAAAGCGTACGGTGAAATTGAAGAACGATTTGTTGATCTAGCCACTTGTGAGTTCAAACCTCAATCGGATCTTCGTCTGGATAAAATTCTGTTCCAAATGTCCAATCTTTTTGTGAAAATCAATCAGAAACTCAATCCAAGAGCGGCAGGTTTTTGTATATTCATTTCCTCCAGGTTATTTAGAAGAATCAATGGTTTTGATGAATCTGTAAAACTAGCCGAAGATCATGATTTGGTGGAGAGAGCAAGCAAATTTCGCCCACTCCATTTCATAAAGGCAACTCATCTAATGGTGAGTATACGAAGATTGGAAAAGGAAGGAAGATTTTCGCTTATTGAAAAATATATGCAAGTTGAACTCCATTTACTAACTAAAGGCAGCATTCGAAAAGAAGATTTTGTAGAATATGAGTTTGCTAATTTTGAAAAAAAGGATGAGAGCAGTGAATCCAAAAAGTTTCTGGATGAACTGGAACGTAGAATCATTCAGATGGAAGAAAGCTATAATAAAATCTCCGAAACAGTCCTTCCTCAAGAACAAAAGGACAAATGGGCAAAAAGTCTGGACAATGTGAAAGACATGTTCGATAGCTTTTTTCAACAGAAAAAAGATTCTAAGAATTAGACTGTTTTCTAAAGATATATAATTTTTACATTTTAAAATTTCAATTCTGTGTTTTTTTTGAAACATCTGTAGAATTCTTGCTAAACTTATGGGTTATTCCATGCTGGTATAAATAGTATGAGCTTTAGCAAGATTCAAAATTTTTTTTACAATTGGAGCATACAGCTAAAACTGGTCTCCATCATTTCTGTCATAATCATCGTATCTATATCAGGTATAATCTACCTTGCAACCTACTTTTTCAAACAAGACAATGAAGTTAGAATCAAAGAAAAAAACTTAGAAATTACAGAACTCATAGCTTCCAAAACCAGATCAGATCTTTCCAATGTGATACGCTCAGCCAGAGAAGTGGCTTTTGGTGTGGCAAGTAATCGCATCAACACGATTCAACGAAGATCATCCATTCAAGATGTATCCGAAGTCTCAGAAGGTGAAGAAATAGTAGCTATTTATCTGTATCAATGGAATGGGCGACCTGTATTAGATCGCTCTTCTTATAATTACTTTTACCTAAATGAATTGAAATGGAGTAAAAACAAAATCGATTCTATAGTTGGTAAGAATTTAAAAAATTATTCAGAAGCAATAAATAATAAAACTGTAGTGAGAAACTCTAGTATCGGTGACCAGGCATTGATGGGAATTTCTCATCCATATAGGTTAGGAGCTATTCGATTTTTTGTAGTTATAACAAAAATGGATTTAATCCAATCCAGTTTTAAAGGCTCAGGAATTACCGAGAACTTTCTTCTTACTGAAGAGGGTGTCGTACTTGCCCATACCAACAAAGAAGTTACCATAAAACAAAAGGATTACAATGAATTGCCTTTGTTGGACAAGATCAAGAGTAGTCCATTAAATAATGGGCAGATGAAGTATTCCGATAAAGATGATGTAACTTATATAGCATCATTCAAAAAACTAGGCATTGCCGGATTAACCGTTGTTACAAATGTAAATGAAGATAAAGCTATGGAAGAGGTAAATAATATCCAGAGAAGAAATTTCTTTCTGATGATTATCATTTTAAGCCTTTCCATTTTAGTTGTTTTAATTTACTCCAAAAAACTAACCAAACCTATTCTTAAATTGGTAGATGCTTCTCATCAGATTGAAAAGGGAGATTTTCATGTTGAACTCACCGAAACAAGTGGAGACGAAATAGGAATACTCACCAGATCGTTTGGAAACATGGCGAAGGGTCTCTCCGAGAGAGACAAAATAAAAGATGCCTTCGGAAAATTTGTGAACACAGAGCTTGCCGAAAAAGTTCTCCATGGAGAATTAAAGTTAGGTGGATCACGTAGAGAATGTGCTGTATTTTTCTCGGATATAAGAAATTTCACAGCTACATCCGAAGGAATGGAACCGGAAGATGTAGTAGAATTCTTAAACCATTACATGACCGATATGGTTGCATGTGTGAACCAAAAGAAAGGTGTCGTTGATAAGTTCATTGGCGACTCGATCATGGCTGTCTGGGGAGCAATCAACACCACCGAAAATGACACGGAAAATGCAATTGATGCAGCTCTGCTTATGCGAGAAGCATTGGTAAAACTGAATTTAAATAGAAAAAACAATAAGATGCCGTACATTCGAATGGGAATTGGCATCAACACAGGACCTGTCATTGCCGGTCAGATTGGATCGGACGAGAGATTGGAATTTACCGTAGTTGGTGATGCGGTTAACTTAGCTTCTCGAATTGAGTCTCTTAATAAAGATTTCAACACAGATATATTGATATCGGATTCCTCTTTAGAAAAGGTCAAGGGAATCTATGATGTTGTGAAAATGAAGTCTATTCACGTAAAGGGAAAGCAAAAAGCACAGACTATCTATGCAGTCCTGGGAAGGAAGGGCTCTAAATCAACTCCTGCCAATCTAACGGAACTTCGAAAACTTGTAGAACAAGGTTTTGAACCAAAATCCAATCCTAAGACTCTTGCTTCCACAAAATCCAATCAAGTTTCACCGAAGAAGTCAGTTCCTAAAAAATCCTCTAAGAGGAGCAAACCGAAATGAATTTCAAAACCAAAGATGAATGGATCTCTTGGATAAAAGAATGGAAATTGGGAATATTCTTATTTGCCAATGCAGCTATCTTTTTCATTATATTCTATCAGGATATTTCTCAAAGGGCGGGTATTGGATCTAGGGAAGTTATAGGGGATATTACATTTAAATACAACCGAATTCAGAGAAAATTCGAACGAGAAATATCTTGGGATCCTATCGATTTAAACAGTCCGGTAACCAATCGAGATTCAGTCAGAACCGAAAAAAACTCGATCGTTGCTATCAAGCTTTTGGATGGTACTGAGATCGATATGGATGAGGATAGTATGGTAATCCTAGAGATTAGTCCTAAAAACAGAAAGATCATGTTCGAAAAAGGCTCCATCAACATCAAAAAGAACTCTGTAGCAGGTGAATCCAAGTCTTCCATCATGGTTGAGTCCAAAAAAGGAACGGTAGAAGTTACGGATGGAGATGTGATAGTTGCTAAAAATACACAAACCTCAATGGATGTCGCTGTATCCAGAGGGGAGGCTACTGTATCAATTGATGGTCAAGAAATTCAACTCAAGAAAAACCAAGTTCTTCAGACTAAAAATGGAGGAATTTCAGCAAAGGACGCTAGTGTAAAAATGATTGACCCTTCAACAAAAGCAAGAAATCTGGAGAAGAATCTAGCATCAAGATCCTTAAATAAATTAAACCTATTAGACTCCAACAGCTCATCTACCTCCTCTGAAATAGAGGCGAAGAAGGTTACCAGTCCATCTATTCAGTCACCTCCTCCCACAACAACAGCCACACCCACAGTTACAAAGAAAAAAGAAACAACGCAACCTTATGCAGAACAACCAACCAAGAATCAAACTGTACAACCGGCACCTAGCCAACAAGAGCAGTTAAAAGAAAAAGAGCTGCAACGAAAAAAAGAACAGGCTGAGTTCGAACGATTTATGAAAATGTAGATTTCGTATGTTAATCTAATATTTCAATCACTGGCATGTGCCATCGAACTCATAGGCTCCCATGCTTCGTCCATCAGCGTTTGCCGGAAGATTGGCTATACCTGCCGTATCTGAATTGGTTCGTGTATTATTCCTTCGATCCACATTGAATATATCTAAGATATTGGATGCATACCCCATAGTAAACTCTACTGCACCGCGTGACAAGACACAAGGAGTATTTCCATTCGTAAGTAGATTTAAATTCCAATCCCATATATTCACAGATGATTCTGTTGGATTTGCATTTTGAAATGAAGCATTAACGTCTATGTTACCGGAGACTGTTGCCGTCAAGTCAGCACTTAAAGGATCTACACATCCCGCAGCCCTAGAAAGGTTTCCTTCTTCTCCTGCTGTTCCGGCACAATTACTCCGATAATAGCTATAGCTTCCAACCGTGGTTTTGGCATGTCCTCCTGAACAACTGTGAAAGTTGTTATTTCGTATTATGTGACCGACAGGATTCGTAGCGGAAATATAATTCAAACACACGCTAGATGAATTTGTATTGGATGCGAAATTATTATTGAATATAACCCAGTTTTCTGAATTTCCTCCTCCTTCGAAATCTATTGTAACAGCCGATTGTTCGCTATTACCTGACCCTGAGGCGATGCTATTTTGAATCAATTGAGCTGAAGGAGAATTCAAAGACGAAAGCCCCACAACTGATCCATCGCCTGTAGAACTCCCACCCACTATGCTATTGTTGATCAGTAAACCTCCAAACCTTTGAAGATTGACTCCTCTGGAAATATGACCTGGATCCGAGTTGATTCTTCCACCCGAGATTCGATTGTTATAAATCAGCGGAAGAGGAGAATTAGTCCATTCATTTCCCGATTCAATCGAGATTCCGTAGGCTGTTTCATTTGCAGAAAAAGAACTTATCGTTGAATTTGCTAATAAAAATTCGGAACCATTGAGATTGTTTTCCAATCGGATTCCATAAGATACATTAGAATTCACTGTTGAATCACTTAGATTCATTGTGACATTTCGAATATCTATGTTTGCAGCGGAAGTGTTGGTCAAGCGAAATCCATAACGAGTTGTGGCATTTCGAATATTCCAAGATCCACCTCGGATGGTTACATTTACGCTATTAATTCCTGCTACCCTAATAACAGAAGCCTCCGAACTCGTTCCTGTCATGTTCGATATACTATATACTCCGCCGTTGATGGATAGATTGATAGTATTTCCTTCCACATGAAGGGCTTCGGATAATGCCGAAGCTTCATTCGATCCACCGGAAATAGCAATTACTGTGTCTAAGCTTATTACAGAGTTAGGTCCAACATTCAGAGTATGAGAATAGACTTGATTTTCTTTTCCTAGAATTCGAATTGTTTCGACTCGAGTGCCTTCTGTAACATTCACAATCTGAACTGTTCGGCATATATTACTAGGAATAGCACCACATCCGGTAATATTTGTTGGTAAAATATTCGTAGGAGAATTGAAAACATTCCTGGATTGAAAATTGCTATTAAAGCTCCCAATAATAGAGCGACCATTTGTTATATCTAAGGTGGAATCTAATTCATAATCTCCGGATTGCACCAAAACCGCACAGTCTTTATTGGTTGCACAATCAGTTACAGCATTCAATTCGGAATAGGCGAAGTTAATCGTTGCACAGGGACTTTCCAGATCAGTACAGGAACCTGAGTCCGTTCCATTGGTTGCAACATAACGAAGAGCATCTGTGGTTGCAGTCACAAAAAAGCGTAATTCGAAATCCAAACTCCCACCACTTTCAGCAACCAAACCATCAGTGTCGGAACATTCTGAAATTCGAAGAACTCGATTGATTCCGATATTCCAAGTAGAGTTGGGCGATATTGTGAGAGTATCATTCTCGAGATTAGTTTCAGACCAGTCAACACTGTAGGCGTTCCCTACAAGAAGAGAACTTCCGGAACCGAAATTGAGATTACAAGAACCTGTATTCATCGTCTTGGAAAAACGAATCACAACAGAATTGGAAGGTTCCAATCTTTCAAAGTTCCCCGGCTCAACTTCCGATAAAACCGGTATATCCAAGCAATTCACAGTTATATCATCTACATTTCCCAATATTGAACCTGAATTATTTTGAAGAGTGCAGGACTGAGCAGGAGAGGATGGTTGTGTTGCTACATTCACTTGGTAAGTCTCTTCCAATTGTAATCTTGTTGAAAAAATAAAACTACCCGATTCGGTAATGGGTAGGTCTTCTACGCCATTTAATCTTAACACTAGTCCACTCCCATTCAGATTATTGACTTGACCGCCAACAGTAAACTCACTGAACTGGGAAGAAGTTCCACCCAAACCAAATACACCTAGAACTGTGAGATTCTGGCGATCATCCCTCTCTAATTTTAAATTGCATCCCAAATAGGCAAATGTGCTTAAAAGTATAACATAAAATAATTTCATCATGACACTCTAATAGAATCATATAAATTTTGTATTTATCTGTCAAGTATTCATAATCGTGATTTATCGTTAAAAACCATATAAAGTAGTTTTCAAATCATTCAATATTTTCTATGTTGTAAACAAAGAGAGGATAAGCTTCTATGCCCCAATCGTTTCAATTATCTCGATTTACTATTAAAGTTAAACTCATAGGAATCATTTCGTTAATCATCATTGCCTCTCTTTCGTTGATGATCTTTCTTGCCTCTCAATTTTTCAAATCTGACAGTGAAAAAAGTATCCAAACCAATAACTTGCAAACTGTTACATTAATTGGACAAAAAGTAGAACGTGAATTGCTGGCTATCGCTTCCAAGTTAAACACGCATGCAATTCTTCAAGAGCAAAAAATTGCACCGGACATTAAGAGTCTATTCACGAGTCTATTCTTTCGAGACAATCCATCTTTTTTGTATTTTGCGATAGCCAAAAAGTCCGGCAACGCATGGATCACAGAACTAGAATCTTTTCATGAAACCCAACTCATACAAAAACAGATTCTCAAAGAAAATATCAAGGAAACCAATCTAAAGTTTGCCGACAGTTTTTTAACAAGTTTTGACGGAAAGACAAATGTTGTAAACCTTGCTCCGTCTTTTCTTACTCCAATCATGGGGATTTCAATTCCTTTTGGAGCATCGGAAAATCGAAGAATGATCTTGCTTTATATGGATTCGGAGGATTTTCAAAAGTCCTTCGAAACCGAAGGAATCAACACATCCTTCATGGTAGGAAGCCAAGGCGAAGTGTTGGCACACCCGGATAACGAGATTCTTTTCGCAGGAACCAACTTGAAAGATATTCCGATTGTAAGCAGTGTCCTAAGCAGTAAGTTGGACAATGGTTTGTCTCAATACAAAGACGATCTCGGTGTAGGCTACCTTGGCTCTTTTAAAAAGATAAGTATTGGAAATATTGGGATTGTATCTACTGTAGAAGAGGACAAAGCATTCGAAGAAGTCTATAATATTCAGAGAAGAAATATTTATATATTAATCATTGTATTGAATATTTCCGTACTTATTGTATTCTTATATTCTAGATCCATCACTAGCCCTATTCAGAAATTAGTCGGTGCTACCAAAAAAATTGAATCGGGTAACTTTCAGCTCGATATCAAACCTTCTACAAAAGACGAATTGGGATTGCTTACAAATTCCTTCATAGAAATGGGTCATGGACTGGAAGAGAGGGAAAAGGTAAAAAGCATTCTAGGTAATATGATAGATCCTGTAGTAGTGGAAGAAGCTATGAAGGATATGGCGGCACTCAAACGAGGATCCGAAAAAGAAATTACCAGCTTCTTTTCAGATGTTGCTTCCTTTTCCAGTATTTCCGAACAATTGCAATCAGCTGACTTGGCGGCACTTTTAAATGAATACTTAAGTGCCATGACAGAGATTTTAAAAGAGCATGATGGAGTTTTGGATAAATACATTGGAGATGCCATTGTTGGAATCTTCAATGCTCCTGTGGACATTCCGCACCATGAACTCTCTGCTTGCCTGGCTTCGGTCAAGATGGTAAAAAAATTAGAAGAACTTAGACAATACTGGCAGAAGAATAATCTTTACTCCAAAGATGCGCAAGTTATGGACGCAAGGATTGGTTTGAATTCAGGACCGGCTAAGGTTGGATTTATGGGAACCGATGCTCTTGCTTCCTATACGATGATGGGGGACACTGTGAATCTGGCGGCTAGACTAGAAGCCGCCGGAAAAGATTATGGAGTCAACATACTTATCTCTGAGACAACTTACAAAAAAGTAAAAGGAGAAATGTTCACTCGTTTCGTTGATCTTGTTAGAGTGAAGGGTAAAAATGAACCTGTAAAGATCTATGAATTAATTGATACCGAATCGGACGTTGATGAAGCAATCCGAGAGGCAACGAATTACTATGAAAAAGGATTTCAGTTATATCTAGATCGGAATTTTAAAAAGGCAATCGCAGAACTGGAAAAGTCTGTAGTCGCAAGATTCAAATTACCGAAAACAATCCAAAAATCAAAATTGCAAGATGCAATTACAAAAGAAAAAGCTGTGAACATGCTTATTGAAAGATGCAATGATTATATTGAAAGCCCTCCTGCGAAAGATTGGGATGGAGTATTTACCAGGACACATAAATGAAAAACATCAGTCGCGGGGATTTACTTTTCATCCTATTTCTAATATTAAGCACATTAGTTTTTGCCGGGATGCTCTATTCGGATATGACGAAACGAAATCAATCCGGACAGGGGGAAGTAATAGGAACAATCACATTTAAAGAAAGAGTTGCTCAGAGAAAATTCCAAGGAACTATTGTTTGGGAGACCTTGGAACAAAATGCACCTCTCCACAACCGTGATTCGATACGAACCGCCAATCTATCGGAAGCAGAAATTACTCTTAACGATGGAACCAAGATTGATTTGGATGAGAATTCAATGGTTCTTTTAAATCTAATGGGCTCAGATGCAGAACTGGATTTTAGCTACGGAAGAATTTCTACGGGTCAAGCAAGTGGTACGAGCAATCTAAAAATTAGATCCGGCAACGAAGTGATTCAAGCCAGTGATTCCAAGTTAAGCCTAACTAAGACAGAGTCCTCCGATTCATCCATTGGAAGCACATTATCTATGCTAGTTGAAAAAGGTATGGCAAAAATAGAAAGAAATGGAGAATTCACGGAAGTAAAGGAAAACGAAAAAGCCGACTTAAACCGAGATAAAATATCAGTCACAGAAAAATTAATTCGACCGATCCAACCCGAAAATATGCTTAGAATGCAAACTTCCAAATCAACTCTTCCTGTTACTTTTTCGTGGAAAAGCAAAAACAAACAAAATAAGCTTATTCTCTCCAGATATGCTTCCATGAAAGAGCCATGGAAGATTCTCAATTCCAACTTGGAATCAGAAACGATTGATCTACCACCCGGCAATCATTATTGGAAGGTTGTATCGGGAAAGGATGAAACAGAAGTCCGAAGCCTAACTCTCTATCAGATCTCATCTCCCTCTCCTATAACTCCCGGCAATAATACTAAAATAAATTCTACGGATGAAAGTATACCTGTAACATTTACTTGGAAAAAAGCCAAAATTGGAACTACTTATATGATTCAAGTCAATCGAAAGGGAGATTCTAAAATTCTATGGGAGGATACAACACGAGTTACAACTCAAACAAAGAGCTTCCCTCCCGGCCGGTATGAGTGGAAGGTAGGATTGAAATCTCCTATAAACCAAGAAGTTTCTTGGTCGAACTCCCAAAGTTTTTCCTTGGAAAAAATATCCAATCTACAGATACCGGCAACTATCCAGCCAATCACAGGATCTAAGGTTTTGGCAAATGTTACCAGCCAAAAAGGACTACTCTTTTCCTGGAGATATGTAACGGGAGCTGATTCTTACAAAATCATTATCACAGAATCAAACTCTAATGAAGTCATTCATTCTGAGATTTTAAAATCGAACCATTTACTCCTAAAAAAAAATTGGAAGCCCGGAAAATATACCTGGAAGATTCAATCTCTTAACAAGAATTACCAATCTGATTTTAGCCCTGAAAATATTTTTATCATATCTGAATCAGAAACTATTTCCACCCTATCTCCCGAACAGGGATCTGTTGTATTTTCCTCCGCTCAAAATCCTATTTCATTTCGATGGAAGAAGATTCCAAGTTTTGGAAAGTATAGAGTACAACTCGCAGATGAGAAAGGGAATAAAAAATCAAAAGATTCCAACTCAAATTCTCTAAACTGGGGCCTATTAGAACCGGGAACCTTCCAATGGACAGTAGAATTTCTGAACTCGGATGGGACAGTAATTGCCCAGAGCTTGCCTTCAGAATTTACAATTAAAAAAGGAATCACTCCTCCCGTTCCAATCCAACCAAAAGATAAAGAAAGGGTGGATTTAACCTATGCCAATCAGATACGTTTTGAATGGAAACCAAGCCCTTTTGTTAGGTTCTATCGACTAGAAATTTATCCAAAAGGAAAAATGGAATCTCCAATTTATAAAGAACAGACCACGTCCAATATTTATTTTCTCAAAAGATTGAATCGCCTAACTACCGGTTTTTTCACATGGAAAGTCGTTGCCCTATCAAAAGAAGGTCTCGAGAGTAATAGCGAAACATCTGATTTTGAAATTTTCCTCAATCCCGATAAAGGAAAATTAGAATTCACGTCCCCGGAAACTTTCTATGTGGAATAAATCTATGAGACTAATTCCAATCTATAGTTTAAGTATCATTTTGCTAGTAGTATCCCTTTTTCATTTTGAAATTGCTGCCGAAAACAAAGACTCGAATCCGAAGAATCAGGACGAAATATTAATTCAATGGAGAGAGGTTCCTTATGCGAGTGGATATATCATTCAAGTTCGAAATGATCAAAAACAAAACCTTATAGATCAGAAAACATCAAAGAATTCTCTGGGAGTAAAACTAAAACCCGGAAATTATGAGCAAAGAATCGGTGTTATAAATAAATTCGGTCGATTAGAAAGATTCTCAGAATGGAATAAATTAAATATTGTTTTGGTAAAACCCCCTGAAATTTCTCCCAAAGAATCTCCACTTCTTCCCAACTTAGAAGTCGTACCAATTGCAGGAGTCAATACAGACCTAAAAGTTCAGGGTAAAAATTTCGTTCCGGATACAAAGTTTACACTACGAAACGAAACTAGAGAAATACAACCATCCGAAGTGGAAATCCAAGATGATGGAACGGCTAAATTAACTTTTCCGGAAGATTATCTACCCGAGGGAAATTGGGATTTGGTGGTAGAAAACCCAAGAAATAAAAAGAAGATCATACCTAAATTCGCCCAAGTTCATAAGCCGGTTACAAGCCCTAAAGATCGAGAATTCAAAGAAAAAGAACTCGCACAAGTTCGAAAAGAAATTCTGGAAAAAGGATCAATGGATGCTTCTTCCCCTTCCTCGGAAAAGCAAGCAAAAGATTCAAAAAAAGATCAATTGTCCAAGGCTTCTAAAGCCGGAAAAGATCGTTGGGATCCTGTTTGGCGAAGTGCACTGCTTCCCGGTTGGGGGCATTTTTATATGGAGAAAGACAAAAAAGGATGGATTCATTCAAGCATATTCACCTTAGGATTTTTATTTCTCTATCAATCTCGTGAAAATCTTATATCTGCTGAAAAAAATTACAATACAACTCTCAATCAGTCCATCCTTCTTCAAGCAACTAATCCGGGAAACTTGGGAGTTCGAGGATTTACAATTCTCCAAGATGAAAATAAATTCCAGGAATACAATACTGCCAATCAGAATTATAACTTGAGCCTGTTTCTGTTACTAGGTTTTTATTTTTATCAGCTTTATGATTCTTATTCAGATTCGGAAGAATGGTATTACGGCAAGCAATCAGGAATATTCATTGATGGGGGCAATCGTGTCATAGGGGAGAATGATCTCCCCCAAATAGAATCATTTTGGAAGGCTTGGTTTACAGCCCCCTTAGAATTTTAAATTAATCTTCTGTATCTGCAAGAGCCACAATAGATTGAGCCCACTTAACGTACTTTAGCTTAGCTAAATCTTTTACTGTTTTCACATTGAAAGCTTTTTTCAAAAGTTCTGCATCGCCTGCACTTACACCTTGCAATGCGTCTACCGGTGCATTCGCAATCTCTTTCAGACTCTTTTTCTCGTATTCTTTTACAACTGCTTTGTTGATATTCATGAAATTCTCCTGATTAATATTCCAAGATTTTAGAATAATGAAAAAACTATCAATTATTTTTATTTTTTATGAAAATAAATTTACTTATCTAGTTTCAGTATTAATCTAAGTCAATATAAGCTTTTAAAAGGAAAATTCATGAATTATGGATCGTTTAAAAAATTCGAACGCACTTAGAATTGTCTTACTTGGAATACTTCTTTTAGTACTTCTTTTTCCTGTTTTTTTGGTAGAGGATTTAGTACATGAAAGAATGAACCGCTCCCAAGAGGCGGGTCGTGAAATGAGTTCAAAATGGGGGAATCAACAAAATATTTCCGGTCCATTTGTTGCGGTTCCCTACTCAATCCTAGCAAAAAGATCTGATCCTCAATCAGGAAAAATAATCAACCAAGAAGAAATCGTTGAAGCATTCTTTCTTCCGGAAAATTTAGAAATTCACTCAGAATTAGAATCTGAAATTAGAAAAAGAGGGATATTTTCCACAGTTCTATATCAATCCAAAACAAGCCTAAGTGGTTTCTTCCCTTCTATCCTTGACTCTGATTTTCCGAAAAATACAATTCAAATCTTCTGGCAAGATAGTAAATTAGTTGTTGGTATTTCCGATACAAATGGTATTGGAAAAGATTTAAAATTGAATTGGAAAGGTAAGGAACAATCCTTCCAACCCGGAACTAATTCCAGAGGGTTTTCATCAGGAATCCACCTACCTCTAAAACAATCAAAAAATGATCTGGCATCCCCCAAACAAGAATTTAATATTGAACTGAGGGTTAAGGGATCGAGATCTATTGATTTTGCCCCAATAGGAAAATCGTCCAAGATTTCCATGCAATCTAATTGGGGAGATCCTTCCTTCATTGGATCGGCACTCCCAACTAAAAGAGATATCTCTGACAATAACTTCTCCGCAACCTGGGAAACATCTTACTTTTCAAGAAACTATCCTCAAGTAATTCAAAATATAAACTCCGGATATGTTGATACAATTTTGCAATCATCATTTGGAGCTACACTATTTCAAAAGGTTGACCAATACCAATTGGTGAGTAGATCATTAAAATATGCTATTATAGTCATACTTTTTAGTTTCACAGTTTTCTTTCTTATGGAAACTTTGAGTTCATTGAAGCTACATCCTATCCAATATGGTTTGATTGGTTGTGCAATGGTTGTATTTTATGTATTGAATCTTTCTCTTTCAGAACAAATGGACTTTTGGATATCCTATATCATTGCAAGTATCGCCACATCAGCGTTGATTGGATACTATTCATCTCATATTCTAAACAACAAAAATAAAGGTTTCGTGTCTTTTGGATACTTTCTGTTCCTCTATGGATTTATTTATATAACTTTAAGTGCCGAAGACTATGCCTTACTTTTAGGTTCTCTTGCTATTTTCATTCTGCTTGGACTTGTGATGCACTTCACAAGAAAAATGGATTGGTTTGAGAATCAAGGTAAAGAGTAGTTTATCTTTAAACTAGAATAGCGAGGTTCGAATGAAATATTTCATTGGGCCATACATTGGAAGCCAATTTAGGTGGATTCGGCCTTGGAATTTGGAAAAGTAAATCCAGGGCCAAACCATACAAGAGAAACTTGAAAAATTCTACTTGAGTATCTCGTCTTGCCTTCCCATTAATTTCACAGCAAGTCTAGGTCCCACTTCTTGGACAACTCGACTTGCCACATAATTCCCCCAACGAGCTGCTTTCTCAGGTGTATAACCATGAGTCAATCCATAAAGAACTCCTGCCGCAAATGAATCTCCCGCTCCTGTCGTATCCAATGGCTTAACCGGAAATCCGGGAACCAATGACTTGTTACCATCGTGAGCAACATAGGCACCATCTTTGCCTGCGGTCATAAACACGTAAGGTGCCATCTTGGCTATTTCATCCACTGCCGACTCCGGAGAATCTTTCCCTGTTAGAGCATACGCCTCTTCCAAATTGCAAAATACTACATCAACAAAATCTTTGGTTAGTTTTGTAAATTCTTCTTTGGCTCGGTTTACACAAAATGGATCACTATAAGTAAAAGAGGTCTTTACACCATTTTCTTTTGCAGTTTTAAATGTCAATTCGCTGGCTGCCTTAGTATTGGTTCCATCCCAGAGATAACCCTCCACATATACGTACTGAGAAGCTTTCAATCTCTCAATATCAATGTCTTTTGGTTCTAAAGTGATAGAAATTCCCAAAGAAGTTAACATGGTTCTCTCCGCATCCGGAGTGGTTAGGATAACGCATGTTCCTGTATGTCCTTCTTTATTGGGCTTGGTTTCGAAAACAATTCCTGCTTCTTCAATATCTTTTTTATAAAATTCACCATATGTATCGTGAGTTACTTTTCCTGTGTAACAACCTGTTCCTCCGGAATTGGCAAGAGCTATCATAGTGTTCGCAGCAGAGCCTCCGGATCTTAAATTCTTTTTATAATCATGTAATTCAGAGAGCAATTCCCCTTGAACAGTTTCATCAACCAGGGTCATAATTCCTTTATCGATTTTTCTTTTCTGAAGAAAACTATCTTCCAGAAAAACAATTATATCTACTAGGGCGTTTCCAACGCCAAAAACGTCATATTTTTTCATAATTCCAAACTAGATATCCACTTGCACAATACAACCGAAAATCCTCGTCGTAATAAGTATTGACCCGTGTGCTCAAGAAAAAAAAATGGAAGTACCTTCAGGGAGGAAACAGGTGCGATTCCTGTGCTGACCCGCAACGGTAACGAAATCATACTTAAGATATGCAAATGTCTGAATTATGAGTTTCGGTAGCCCGATCTTCCCCGTTCTGAAACTCTCGTGGATAGGAATCAGAACTCACTCAATTCAATTAAGATATTGGTTTAACAATATTAAAAACAATATTGAGGGGGCCCCGAAGGAATACAGGAGGCCCAATTATGTCACAACCACATCTCTTTAAAAATTTTTATATGCTGAAATTTTTACTAGTTAGTATAATTTCATCCTTATCATTCTGCAAGTCGGAATCAAGCGATGGCATGGAAAGTTTAGCGTTGATTCAATTGTTAAATTCCAACACAACTACAACAGCACGCCAATCCAATCCTTGTCCTCCGGCAAATCTTCCTGAAGACGTTTACATAGCCAATGAAGTTATTTCGGCTCCCGGAAAAGGTGAAAGAAACTTTGGAAACCCTGATTTGGCAATACAAGGAGTTTGTGGCGGAGGACAATTTTCAGGCAGTTTTCATGTATATGAACTTTTAAACTCAGGTTCAGGAGCAGAACTTGTATTAGGCTGGAAAGATAGGGTTGTAGAGAATGTTACCGGTGTGGATTTCATTGTCTTCGAAAATGCATTCCAAAACCAAGGCTCCGACAATACTTTTTTTGTAGAACCCATTGTGGTAGAAGTCGGAAATGACTTGGTGAATTACTGTGGCTTTTCACCGAATTTTTCAAACGGAACAACCGCTACACAACTCAGAGATGATTGGCAAAATTTTGCCGGACTCACTCCCAGCCTTTATAATATGGCAACCAATCCCATTCCGGCACAAGAGCTATTCGACAATCCAATCAAGCAAACAGGAGCAGGCAATACCTACTATATGGGTAAGGCAGGAGGAGACGGATTCGATCTTGCCTCGGATAATTTCGGAACCGGAACAACTACCGGGACATGCAATAGCACACTACGTGACAGTATCCGTTCCGATGGTTTTCGTTATATGAAATTAATTGCGGCACCGGCACGCGGTTTTCCCAGTCCAATAGGAGCATTTGGGAATGGTTCTTCCGATATCGATGGTGTAATTGCTAGATCAGTAAAACCACTTTAAAGTGGCATGATTTCTGAATCATTTGACCTCGAGATTGAATTTTATGAGCGTGGATCATTTAATAAAATGAGATTTATATTTTTAATTAAATGGATACTCCTTGTAAGTTGTATTTTTTCATTTAACGGAAGTATATTATCACAAAATTTAAATTCGGGAGACGAGATCCAAGCTGAGAAAATTGAAGTCACAGAATCAAGCAAATCCAAGAAAAGTTCTACTGAAAAAAGAGATAGCACCGGTTTTCATTCAGAGATTCTTTTAGACGACCAAGCCAAGGATCGCTATGATAGTCTCCCTCAAATTCTCGAGAGAGAAGCAGGACTCAGAGTTCGGCAATTCGGTGGACTAGGTTCCTACTCCACACTATCCATTCGAGGGAGTAATCCCAACCAATCCAGATATTATGTGGATGGAGTTCCATTTAACAATAGCCAATCGGGAGAGGTGAATCTTGCCGATCTACCCTTCGACAATTTGGAAGCAATAGAAGTATATAGATCGGGGGTTCCATTGGGATTTGCCGGATCGGCAATTGGAGGTGTGGTCAATCTACGAACCATGATACCGGTGCAAGACAAGACTCGCATAAATCTAGGTGGGGGCTCATTTAACACAGGCCGTGGGAGCTATTCTATATCCAGACTCAGCGAGTCAAAAGAAGTAGGTTACACATTGTTCGGAATTATGGAAAAATCCGATCAGAATTTTTCTTATTTAAACGACCAAGGAACGATCCTCTTTAATACATTCGATGATACCATAGATCGAAGAAAGAATGCGCAATTTGAACGAGCACAAGGGAGTTCTTCTGTATTTTGGAATATTGGGGAGACGGATCTAAGACTATTTGCCGACCTCAATCACAGAAGGCATGGTGTTCCGGGACCCGGTAGCAATCAGACAGAAAAAACCCAGAGGAAGTATACCCGATTTACAACTGCTATATCTACAGATACTCCGGAATTTTTTAGTGAATACATTCAATTGGAATCAAGAACTTATTTCTCGGGATTTAAAGATGAATTTTTCGACCCAAAATCCGAGTTCAGTGCTGGACGACCCAATTCCTTGGCAAATTCCGATACGATGGGTATACAAATCAGCCCTTCCCTCTATCTATTGGACTACTACCAGATTATCAAATTTTCCATGGGAGCGGAAACCGAAGACTTTCGTAGGGATCGTAGGAATTCCGATCACCAAGTTTTAGACAAAGAGCCCATTCGCAATCGAAGATTTAGAAATCTCCAAGCTCAAGACGAAATTCGTTTATTCAGTGCTAGGTTTTTGATTGTTCCCGGAGTATCTTGGGATCAGTATTTGGATGAGTGGGAGAATGATCTTCCCCTCACTGCTACCGACCGTTACACTAGAAAGAATACAGAATTCACCAATCCCAGATTGGGTCTAATTTGGAAGATACTGGATAGTGGTAGAAACCATCTCGCTGTTAAAACCAATGTAAATCGACAGGCACGTATTCCCTCTTTTCTGGAAATATTCGGAGAGAGAGGTCAGATTTTAGGTAACAATAATTTGGATCCTGAGAGAGCGGAAAACGGTGATTTTGGTTTCGAATTCCGAACCTATTTTTTTAAGATTGAATCCAAAACCGAAGTATCTATATTTAGGAAGAGAATCCAAGATATGATACTTTTTGTACCTAATTCTCAATTTAGCTTAAGAGCAGAAAATGTGGATGCCGCAAAAATTGACGGAGTCGAATGGAATCAAAACTTCAATTTTAAAAATTGGAATTGGATTGTTAACTATACCTACCAAAAAGCATTGAATGACAGCGATTCTCCCAATTTGAAAGATAAATTCTTGCCGCTACGACCCATGCATGAACTTTTTACCAGCATCAGTTATCGCATAAAATCATTTACTGTTGGTGTGGAATTAACATATATTGGAGCAGTCTTTCGAGATAGAACTAACGAGTATATAAACTACCTTCCGGCTAGAGATATATATGGGGCATTTTTCTCCTATGTTTTCTGGGGCTCCTATGATAATTCGAAAGTGGAAAGTGATCGCTCAAGAAAAAATTCTACAAGCAATCGAAACATACGTGAGCCATCAACGGATCAAGAGCTTAGAATAAACTTTGAGATTAAGAATGTAGGGGACAATCAATTTGAAGATTTCATAGGTTACCCGTTACCGGGAAGGATGTGGTATCTAGGAGTGAGCTATGTATTTTAAAAGAATTTTTGGACTTTTTATTTTAATTCATAATTTAATTCATTGCCAGGACATCAAACGTCCCGGAATCGAAGCACTCTTCTTACTCCAGGGAAGTCCACAGAACATCGGTGTGATTACATCTGATTTTGGAGGAGGTGGAAGATACAATGTGGTCGATCCTCGGGGTGGATTTGCCCTACCCGGTCTCACGCCTATTCATTCCGATGCATCTGTTCGCTTCTTCAATGGCAAAATCTTCATTATCAATCGTTTAAATAGAGATTCGATACAGATTCTCAATCCAAGTATTGCCAATATTACAGAACAAGAGTTTTCCGTTGGGCAAGGAACCAATCCTCATGATATAGCCATCATTGATGAAAACAAAGCCTATATTTCAAGATATAACAGCAAATCAATGCTAATTGTAAATCCAACCAACGGTGTAAGAATTGGTGAGATCGACTTGTCTGCTTATGCAGAAACACAATCTCAAGGAACCGGTCCGGATGGTCTACCCGAAATGAGTTGGATGGTACAACACCAAGGCAGAATTTTTGTAACCATCCAAAGATTGGACCGAAATAATCCGCAAGGATTTCTTCCACCCACCGATCGCTCCTATTTATTGGAGCTCGATCCTGTAACGAATACTCCGAAAACCAACTATACCTTTCAAGCAACCAACCCAATATCCAAGCCTCAAGTTATCAATATATTCGGAGATGATCATATAATTATTGCTACACCGGGTCGAATTGGTTTCATCAGTGAATTGGATGGTGGAGTGGAAGCATTCAATCTTAGAACCAATGAATTTCGACCGGGCTTTCTTTTGGATGAAAGAGTAGCCGGCGGGGACATATTAGGGGTGCAGATACGAAATGAGAATTTGGGATTTGCCAGTATATTAGATAAAGAGTTTAATAAAAAAATAATCCAATTCAACCCAAGCAATGGATCGATCCTATCCAACCTAGTGGAAGTTCCCAATTCCGTTTCAACTAATTTTAGTGGCTTACTGATAACATCGGATGGATTGTTGGCAGTGGGAGTATCCGACATAAATAGTCCGGGAATTTTGGTATATGACACCAACGGCGGAGTCCGACAAATCTCGCCTTTCCCGGTCAGAACAGAGTTGACTCCGACCGGTTTGATTGAACTGCAATAAAGATTCCATTTAAAAATATTGGAATAATATTTTCTCAAATTTTCTTATTATTAGTTTGACCTGAATGATTCAGTATGAATAATTAGGTTCTATATTTTTTCTTAGCCAGAAATTTATCAATCATGAAAAAGTTAACATTGTTTTTATTATTTATTGCATCTTATAACTCTCTATTTTCCGAGAAAATTATAACTCAAAAGTCTGATGAACCGGATGATTATTATGGCTTACAGATTGGAGGAGTACTGAGTCCTTCTTTTGGCTATAGATACCGAGATAGTAACTCGGGAGAATCCAATACTCGACCGAATGATCGCACCGGTTTCTCATTACCTTGGACATTACTAACAATCAATAAAAACTGGGAAGAACAAGGACTCGAAGCAGAATTATGGTTCGAGGTAATTCGTGCCAATGTGTATTCCAATGATACGATTGCGACGAGAGTATCAACTGGCGAACCAAGAAAAGCAGATCCCTATACCTTGGGTATCCGTAGAGGAAACCTCAAAAAAATAATACAAACTGACCGAATTACTCATAAATTTATTTTTGGCATTCAAGAAATGCCACATACATTTACACAATGGAATGATAGTTGGGATTGGCGATACATGGATACGGGGCCTATGGAATCTCTGGGTTTCTTCAATGCTCCTGCCGACATCGGACTATCCTATCTAATGGAACTATCCATATTCCAATTTCATTTTGGGTTGGCAAATGGAGAAGGCTATCGAAGCATTCAAAATGCTGAATCCACCGGTATAGATGGATTTGGAAGAATATCTGTGCAACCGAAATGGGAGGAATGGACATTTGGAATTCACCTCATAGGTAGAACGAAAAATTGGATTGGTCTTGCCGGAAATGAATGCAGAGAAGGTAGATCGGATTGCTTGCCATCGGATAATAATTTAAATACTTTTTTGGAAAAGGATCTTAGATCCAGAAAAGGAGAAACAGCAGGAGTTGAATGGACAATAGACCAAAATCAATACCTCCATTTGGGCTTGGGTCATATTTGGCGAAGAGATTATGGCGGAGAAATTAGAGATCGCTTAAACCAAGATAGAGCAGTACGCTATGAAAGAGATCAATTCGGTAGAAGCTTTTATGCCTGGTTAGGTTTTGGATTCGAAAACTTTTGGCTAGTGTTACGCGGAGAGAGATCCAGTGGCACATCCGGAAGATTGGATGCCAATCAAGAAGAAAAAAATGAATTTTTACTAAGATATAACGATCCAAGTAATATCTCTTCCGATTATTTATTTTCCAATAAGTCATATTTCATTCGAAGATCGGCAATCATAGAATACAGATGGACCGATAATTTTCGAATCGCAATTGGTGGTAACCAGATCAACAATTTTGATAGCAATGGAGAAAAGGAAAGAGTCTTTATTGACCAAGGAGGAGAAGCAAGAAGCAAAAATGAATTCCAAGAGCAATTTGGCAATCAAAGCTACCAAGGCATAATGTCTTTCAGAAAAATTGAACGCCAAGTTTTTGTAAGAGCAACTTATATTTTTTAAATCAATTAGGAGATTTATCATGAAGAAAAAACTTTTATTTACACTATCCATTGTACTTGTAACCTTTAGTGCATACCACATCTATAGTCAATCCAAAAACAATGCAACTGTAACATTTGTAGTCGGAAAGAATTCTTGGAAAGAATCCAAAAATGCAAAATGGCAAACTATGAAAAAAGGTGACAACATAAAAGAAGGATCCATTATTCGAACAGGAAATGGCTCTAGGGCAACAATTCTTGTGGATGGATCTGAATTCAAACTTGCTCCCAAAACTGAGATTGAATTAACATCTCTCCCTATAGGCAAAAAAGACGGAGAAGTGAATGTAATTTCCGGGTTCACATGGTATAACATAATAAAGCAGAAGGGAAAAAACTTTAGTGCAAAAACCCCTACAATTACTGCAGGAGTTCGCGGAACTTCCTTTTCAGCAATGTATGATCCTAAAAAGAAAGAATCGAAGAACTGCATATGCGAAGGTAGTGTTAGTATTCTTGATGAAAAAACCAAAAAATCTTTGCTCGTTAATGCAGGTGGTGGCGCAACATACGGCAGAGATGGAAATCTAAAAGAAGAGTCCTATAAAGAATTTATCAAGAAAGA
>JAFIGA010000041.1 GCA_020831715.1 Leptospira sp.
GGGTTTAGCTACTCCACTCAAAAGACCGAATAGCTTTCTATTTCGATCTGATCCATCAGATGTTGCTCGTGTAGAGAATAGAACTTATATATCCTCTCTAAAACAAGAAGATGCAGGTCCAACCAATAATTGGACTGAGCCTAAAGAACTAAAAGCTACTATGACCGAACTCTACAATGGTTGTATGGAAGGTCGTGTTATGTATGTGATCCCATTTTCTATGGGTCCCATTGGTTCCGATATTGCCAAAATCGGTGTAGAACTCACTGATTCACCTTACGTAGTTGTAAACATGCACATTATGACTAGAGTGGGTTCCAAGGTTTTGGATGTTCTCGGTGAGAACGGAGAATTCGTTCCATGTCTTCATTCCATTGGAAAACCATTGAAAAATGGGGCAAAAGACAATGGCGTATGGCCTTGCGCTCCTTTGGACAAAAAATACATTTCGCATTTTCCGGAAGAAAGATTGATCTGGTCCTATGGTTCCGGATATGGTGGTAACGCACTTCTAGGTAAAAAATGTTTAGCGCTAAGAATTGCTTCAGTCATCGCTCGAGATGAGGGATGGATGGCTGAGCATATGCTTATTTTGAAACTTACCAATCCGGAAGGAAAGAAGAAATACATCGCAGCGGCATTTCCATCTGCTTGTGGTAAAACTAATCTTGCCATGCTAGTTCCTACAATTCCGGGATGGAAAGTGGAAACTGTGGGTGATGATATTGCTTGGATGAAATTCGGAGCAGATGGTAGATTGTATGCAATCAATCCGGAAGCCGGATTCTTCGGAGTTGCACCTGGTACTTCTATGAATTCCAATCCTATGGCAATGGAATCCATTCACGAAAATTCGATTTTTACAAATGTTGCATTGACGGAAGATAAAGATGTTTGGTGGGAAGATATTGGATACAAGGCTCCCGGTAAACTTATCGATTGGTTGGGTAAAGAATGGGAAGAAGGCAAGTCCGATAAACCTGCGGCTCACCCGAATTCCAGGTTTACTGCTCCTGCTTCTCAGTGCCCTGCAATTGCGGATGAATGGGAGGATCCAAAAGGTGTTCCTATTGATGCTATCCTTTTTGGTGGAAGAAGACCCAATACCATTCCACTAGTTCATGAAGCTAAAGATTGGAAGCATGGTGTTTTCATGGGTTCCATCGTTGGATCTGAGATCACAGCTGCTGCTCTTGATCTAAAAGCCGGAACTGTAAGACGAGATCCATTCGCTATGTTGCCATTCTGTGGTTACAACATGGGGGATTATCTCAAACATTGGTTTGATATGGGAGAAAAATCCTCCGGTGACAAGCTTCCAAAACTCTTCTTTGTCAACTGGTTTAGAAAGAAAGACGGTAAATTCGCATGGCCGGGATTTGGAGAAAACAGCCGAGTCCTCAAATGGGTTTTCGAAAGATGTGATGGTGGTGGAAAATTCAAAGAAACTCCAATAGGTATCATGCCAACTGAAGATTCCATTGATCTTCCCGAAGGAGTTTCTGCAGAAACTTTGAAGGATATCATTTCTGTTGATAAAGAAGGATGGTTGAAAGAATTGAAAGACGTTCGCGAAAACCACTATCCGCAATTTGGAGATAAACTTCCGAAAGAACTTTATGAGCAGTTGGATGCTTTGGAAGCAAGGTTGAAAGCTTAAGTTTACCTTTTAATATTATGATCTTTGGGGATTAGATACAATTGAAAAAAATATCTTTTCCCCAAAACTCTCTCTATCTGGTAACAGATAGAGACCTTTCCTTCAACAGACCTCTTTCTTATATAGTAGAAGCCGCCATTGATGGGGGAGTAACTGTTGTTCAATATAGGGAAAAAAACTTTCAATACAATCTGGATTTAAAAGAAGTAGAACAACTTCGAAATATATGTTACAATAATAATGTTATTTTTTTAATCAATGATCGTGTTGATTTGGCTCTAGTAGTTGATGCTGATGGTGTTCATCTGGGTCAATCGGATATGCCGGTTGCAGCAGCACGAAATATACTGGGCAATGATAAGATAATCGGTTGGTCTATTGAGACTCTATCAGACTTGGAAAATTTCAATGCATCTGATTCCTTAAAATCTTCTATTGATTATTTGGCACTTAGTCCAATCTATCCAACTCCTACAAAACAAGATACTATCGGTGCTTGGGGATTGGAGGGGATTGAGATAGTTCGTTCCGCAACCAATCTCCCTTTGGTTGGAATTGGAGGAATCAATTCTTCTAATATGGGAGCAATCATTGAAGCAGGAATTGATTCAATTGCTGTTGTTTCTGCTATTTGCTCTGCTGATGATCCGAAATTAGCATCCGAAAAATTGAAAATAATTATGGAAGAATCTTCTAACAAGAGAATAGTATGATCTTATGCTAAATTATTTGCTCTCATTTTTTCTAATTACTTTAATTCTTTTTTTGCATATATCATGCAAGACGCAATATAATGAATCTACGGATTATTTACCTTCTAGCCGAGCTATGTGGAGAAATGAACCAAATAAGGCACTCGAACTTTTTCCTAAGGGAGAAAAAGATTCATTCATTACAACTATGGAAAAGACATATCTCAAGTTGTTGCAAGGCGAAGTTGATATAGATAGACTCAAATACTATGAAAAGTATTTTGAATCTCGAATTCGATTTCGAGTCTCCAGAGAAGTAAAAGACTTCTTTTATGCCGATACCCCGGAAGGTTATTATGCATCTGAACATGAGATAATTTGGGTTCATTTTTTACTCTCTTGGGCTTATGCAATTGAGGGAGATTTTGAAGAAGGAAAAAGGCAAGCTCGAAAAGCTAGCTATTACCTAGGAGGTGAGTGGAGTTATCAGGGGCGCTTTGATGATCCTCTTATGAGAATATTATTGGGTGTATTCTACGCAATGAATCAAGCCTGGGATGAAGCGAGAGTTGAATTTCGCTCAGCCTATGCAATGGAACCTAGTCGAAAATGGCTTGCAAATCTTTCCAATACTAAGTCACCCCCCAAAGAATTAATCTTAATTATGGGTTTTCCCGGTAGAGAACCAAGATGGGATCCCAAGATGAATTGGAATGTAGTTCGAGGAATGAGGGATTTAAAATTCCAGTCTTTTGGGCAACAATCTAGATTGCGAATTAAAGATAAAAAATATCAAAGTATAAATCTCCATATCTCACCTGATTCTTCGGCTTGGTATGTGAGGCATTTGGAACGAGACAATTTTATAAATGATCTCATCCAAGACTCGAAGTATGGTCAGCGGGTTGCTTTAGGACTGACTAAGTCTACAGTAATCTCAACCGCTGGGCTTACCGGTGGAATTCTAATTGGTGTAGCTGGAATTGCAATCGGTGGTGGAATCATGTACGTTGGTTTTGAAGGAAATTCCGGTGAGATTGCGGCATTGGGTGGTCTTTTAGCCTATACAATGGTTAAAGCAGGATATGATTTTACATCGAACTCCTTCAATATTGCCAAAGAAGATTTCGTCAATACTGTAGATATAGCAAAAAATTATCGCTATGTCCGCTTTCTTCCTGATTATGTATGGATAGGTTCCAGTTCAAAATCGCTTCTTGAGCCTCTTACACTATATGACCAGTCAGGTCAGATCACGAAACAATGGATGAATACAGAAAAGCGAAAAAATCGAAACACCAGAGTGCTAATCTACTCAGACTTAGATCCTATGTGGGATATTGTAAATTAGATAGTTTTCAGGTCTATAGTCCGACTAATGGGCTTGATGATTCCTTTAGGAATATTTTTTCATCTTGCCATACAATGTCTGTTGTTTCCAGGCTAGTCAATTGAAGTGATACAAGAATATATTGAATTTTCTTTTGCTTAACATATCTAACATTGTCTCTGATGCTTCCTTCCAAAATATATCTTGGAATACTCAGGGATAGGTGAGACTCAGAAGATGTGACTCCTTGTTTAGCGAAGCGATATTCCTTGAGGGCATCATCTCTTCTTGCTCTATTCACAAAACGAATATTTTTACGTAGTAGGTTAGATTGAAGAGGAATTGATATAAGTTCTGTGTCAATCTGTTCGGTAGTTTCATTTTGAATGCGAACCAGAGCAAGCTTGGCTTCCGGGTCATGAACAGAAAGATAGCTGTAAATTGATTCTGTCATAGTCGAAACAGTTTCTTGAATTTCCCTGGGACCCCATTCCGGGGAAGGATCGCTGTCTTGAATATTTAGATAGCGAGTCGATCCGCAGGAGAGTATCTGAAAAACCAAAACTAAAAGGAGTAAAATATTGAAGATAGAAATATAATTCATTTTTTTAGTAATCATACTCTACCTTCAATAGATCTTAACTTTGCAATTTCTTGAAAACTTTAGAATCTTCTAAAGTCCCAATGATCTTCCGATAATCTCTTTCATGATTTCGGTCGTTCCTGCATAGATAGTCTGAATTCTGGCATCCAAATAAGCTCTGGCAATTGGATACTCCATCATATAACCATATCCACCGAAAAACTGTAAGCACTCATCTGTATGACGCTTTTGCATTTCAGTTGCATACCATTTTGCCATACTGGCTTCTACTGTGGTGTTTTCCCCTCTCATATGAAGACGAGTAGCTTGGTCACAGAACACTTGGGCCATTTCCAATTCAGTTGCCATCTCTGCCATTTTGAATTTAGTGTTTTGGAATGATCCGATTTTTTTTCCAAAAGCAGTTCTTTCTTTGATGTATTGGAGAGTGATCTGTTGCACCAACCTGGTTGCTTCCACAGCCGCAATAGCAAGAACCAATCTCTCCTGTGCTAGTTTCATCATCAGATAGCGGAAACCTTGACCTTGTTTACCGATGAGATTCGTTTTGGGAACAACTACATCATTGAAATACAACTCGGATGTATCTTGGGCTTTTAGTCCAATTTTTTCCAAGTTTCTTCCTCTTTCGAATCCCTTCATTCCCTCCTCAATCATAACAAGGGAGATGGTTCCATTGTCGTGCTTAACAGCAGTAACAACAAGATCCGAAAGTTGACCATTGGAGATGAAAGTCTTCTGTCCATTAACAATGAAATGGTCACCTTTATCAACTGCACTGGTTCGAATTCCTTTAAGATCCGAACCGGTTCCCGGCTCGGTCATCGCAACTGCTAGAATGGACTCACCACTACAGCATTTTGGAAGCCATCTTTTCTTTTGCTCATCATTTCCGTAGGTTGATATATAAGGTGCAATTACATCATTGTGGAGTGAAATGAAAAAACCACTGTTTCCTACTTTTGCCGATTCTTCAATGATGATTACATTGTATAAAAAGTCCGCACCGGAACCGCCGTATTCAGGATCAACGTCCGGACATAGCAATCCATTTTCTCCTGCCTTAAGCCATACCTCTTTGGGTACAATTCCTTTTTTCTCCCATTCTTCGTGATGGGGTTTAACTTCGGTTTCGAAAAATTTTCGAGCCATTTCTCTAAACTGATGATGTTCTTCTGTGAATTCTATAATCCTTTCCATGGATTCTCCTTTTGACTTGTTTCCAACTTGTTATTTTTTAAAATAAGAAAAATACATAACATTTAAGTTGTTATTCATAAACCGTATTCATCCGCATATAAACACCGGGATTTTTCTTTAGATATTGAATGAGAGCTTCTCTGTTGATGGTATATACTTCAACAGGTGTCTTGGATTTGAAGGAGAAACCTGATTTCATGTTTTTAGTAAGTTGATAAATTTCACCCACAAAATCTCCTTCATTCAGTTCACGTATCAATTTACCATTTGAGAAAACTTCAACCGATCCCATTCGAATGACATATGCATTGTTAAATTCTTCATTTTCTTCTATCAGCATTTTTCCGGCAGGGAGGGACTCAGGCTCCATAATCAATTCCAATTGGGTAATTTGATGACTGGTCAGTGATCGGAACTTCTCGGAAGCCATAAGAGTTGACCAGGAATTGGATTCCCGAACATGATTCAATCTCTCTAAATTAGTCTTTAAATCAGATCCTCTGATAAATTGTAAGAATTTATCTTTTTCGATAGTTAATGCAACCACATCAGTTTCTGCAAATACATCTGCTTGGCGTGGAGTATTCAGTATAAGAGATGCTTCTCCGAAGTATTCATAGGTGCCGTATCTTTTTACCGGTGCGTTTTCTGCTTGGCCCAATCCTTCGAATTTAACATTTCCGGATGCAATAATATAAAACTTGTCACCCGGTGTTCCTTTTTGGATAATCTGTTCGCCTCTTTTATATTTTTCTTCCTTGGCTATGATCAAAAATTCTTTTGCCTTTTCGATGGTATAGTCTTGGAAAATATCAATCTGAGACATGATATCCAAAAGGTTGTAAGCCTCTTGGTAGAAGGGTGGGGTAATCTCCGGGTAGAGAGTATTTTCAATTCCAAATGTTGCTAATTTCAAATGAGAATCTTTGGGCATATCTTTCTTGGATATGTGATATACGGTAATCTTTTCTTGGACTTCTCTCGGAAGACTGGCTAGGTAGTCAATTCTTGTATGGAGTGGGGGAACACCTGCTTCGTGATAGATGATTCTTCTATCCCAAGGAAATTGCTTTAAGAATTGATACCTGGATTCAGGAAGAACTCCTTCGGCATACATTTTGTCGAAGACTTCCGGATCATTCAAATGATCCGATGTATAGAGAAAGGATTGATCATGAAAGAAAAATTGAAAACCGGTAGATGGTATAGAATGAAGCGCGTAGTGAAATTGGAACTCGGCTCCTCCGATCATAGTGGGTCTTCCGATAACTATGGGCATGAAATGAAATAAGTCAGATAGTTCTTTTTTCGGAATTTTCGTTAAACTGGAATACTTTCGCAAGAAACTTTCCATTACCGTGGGAGTTGCATAAATGGTAATTTTCCCTTCTTCCAAAATTTTCTGAAAAGTTCCCGCATCATGATCTGCGTGACAATGTGTTAGTATCACATGATTGATTAGCTTTGGATTTACATTGGATTCTCTCAACCATTCTGTAGAATTTACAGGTGGATCTACCATGATTCCTTGGTGATTGATCCATAAAATAAATCCGGATGTGTTATCATCAGGATCAAATCCATGGGAAGGGCCCAGACATGTTATTCCCAGTATAGGTGCTTGAAAAGGCTCTTCGAGTCTTTTACCTATATCATATTTAATATTAAAACCGACCTCACCCGGTATCGTATAACTCGCATCAATATCCTCCAATAGGAAGTCTTCCGATGCTAATTTCTTTATTTTAATATTGCCATACTTTACTTCATCATCTTTGAAAAGGATAAATTCTACAACATCATCCAAGGATTTATAGCTTCGAAAATAGCCCATTTCCTTAGCCATGTCAGGGAAACCAAATGTATCTTCCCCATCGATATACTCATCTGCGATATTTACCAAATCCGGACCCATCAAAGATTCCTTCAAAACTATCTTAAGCTGTTCTTTTTGTTCGGGTGTACAGATTATATAGGTCTTTTCTTTTCTTAGAAAGAAATTGAAATATATAGGAAATTCTAATTCCGCTACAGAAATTCCTTTACCAACGTGGAAAAATTTATTGGGGAGAACGAAAACCAACGGGGTTTTCTTTTCGAAAAACATTGTGTCTTTGATTGTTTCAGGGGGAGAGCCAAATTGTATATAGCCCTCCGATGTGTCCACCAAGTAGCCCCCTCTGGGTAATTCGATATACTGTTTCTGAGAAGAGACTACCAATGGTTTACCTCACTAATAAGAATTATTTGTGGCTTTCAATAAATTTTTTAATTTGTGGTTTAGGTAATGCACCAATCATTTTATCTACTAACTTGCCATCCTTGTATAAAAGTAAAGTGGGGATGGATTGTATTCCTAATTTTTGTGCTGTGGTTTGATTTTCATCCACATTTAATTTACGAATGGAAACATCGTTCATCTCTGTAGAAAGCTCATCCAATACAGGGGCAACCATTCTACAAGGACCACACCATTCAGCCCAACAATCTACCAATACGATTCCTTGGGACACCTCAGTGTCAAAATTTGCATCATTGATTTCAGCAACTGCCATAAATACTCCTTTACTCTATTTCTCTAGAGATTGGAGTTTTATCTAGTCTTTTTTTTCTTTTTCTCTTCAGCTTCCACCTCTAAGGCTTCGACTTTTTCTTTCAGTGATTCGATTAATGTTTTGGTTTTGTCCAAGTCGTCTGTCTCACCGGTAATTTGGAAAATCTTTCTGTTTAGTTCCAACATTTGAATGGAATATTTTAAGTCCGAAGAGTTCTGAGTGGAAAGGTCAAATTTTGATCTGTATTCTTGGGCGGCAGCATTTGCCATGGAAATGATTAAATTGAAATGCTCTTTTTGCACGTAGTAATCCGGGTTATCCAGATCCTTTCCTTTTTCATACTCGCGAAAGTCGAAAATATTTTTAGCCATAGCCGCCAATCTATAGTGAACATCCGGCCAACTCCATTTCCATTTAGAGTTGGTGCCGAATGCGTTGATAGTTTTACGTGTGCACTCTTGGAGAGCTTTGATTAAATTCAGCCTTTGCGTGGGAGTAATGCGTTGGATTTTTTCCAATAGCTCTTTGTTTTCGCTCAAAGAGCCATCAATATCCTTACCCACAACTTGTTCAATGTAGGAAATTGCATTGGTAATTTCTTTACGAGCATTTTCCAGGTTCTTGTCATTGATTCCCAATATAGACAGTGAAAGTTCATTGAGGAGAAGGGAGGTATTGATGAATTTTACAGAATTCAATGCCATGGCTATATGATAAT
>JAFIGA010000044.1 GCA_020831715.1 Leptospira sp.
CCTGCAACACTGCCTCCGGGAGCTTTGGTAAATCCCAAAAGGGATGATTCCATTTATCCGGACAAGAAAATCTGCACTGCATTCCTAGCTTTAAAATTCACCCTTGCATTTTTATTTAGAAATTCAGATGAGTACGATAAAATATATAAAATCACAAATGCGAACGAATTGATTGGATACTTCCAAAACGGAGTTTCAATATCAGAGGAAAACATTGCCACAATGCAAAAAGATGGACGAATCCAGTCCGAAGAAATTGAACTAAATGCACTTCCCGGCAATGAAAGTATTCCCGCATCCAATCGAATTTTCTACCATCAACTTACACTGATTCCCGGAATATTACAGCACCAATATGAGGCATCCGGTCTCGCAGGAATCGGAACTATAACAGATATGATGCCACTTGTAGGAGAGAACCGAAGTCTGGTTCGATTTAGTTGTCATTTCTTGGGATATAGTTTACAGGGTAAAATAGAAGGAACACCCGGTTTAAACCAGATTCTTAAAAACTTAAAATTAAGACCTGAAAAAGTTTCATCCAAAGATATGGGCTGGGGAATAGGTCCCCTACTCAATGCCGCCGGTAGAATGGGAAGAACGGAATTGGCTTTTGACCTGCTATTGGCAGATCATGAAACTATAGCTTTCGAAAAAACCCAAGAATTAATCAAAACTAACGAAGAAAGAAAAGAAAGAACCAAACGAAATATACATAAAGTAAATCTTTATTTCCAGAGACACCCCCACAAAACAGAAAAACCAATTATCTTCTGTTATGAGCCTGATCTCGAACCCGGAGTATCGGGAATCGTTGCTACACGTTTGGTGGAGACCTATGCAAAGCCGGCAATTTTTATTACACCGGATCATGGAACCGCAAGAGGCAGTATAAGAAGTGCGGGTAGAGAAAATGTTTTGGAACTCTTAAAAACTGCAGAGGATATACTTGGTCAATTTGGAGGTCATCCGGAGGCAGGCGGATTTTCTATAGATATTCAGAAAATACCGGACTTGGAAGCTCGTTTTTATGAAACAGCTCCCAACTGGTTAGCAATGCACGAATCTGTAAAAAAAGAAATCCACTCCGATATTGAGTGCAGACCGGAAGATTTAAAACCAATATTTTACCAACAATTGGAAAAGCTCGAGCCTACAGGTCAAGGGAATCCCCCTATCCTAATTTCACTTAAGGACATACAACCCATTCATTTTAATTTCATGGGAGATGGAAAACACGCAAGATTTCGAGTCATGAAAGCAGGATCATTGAAATTTGTTATATGGAATGCAGCTGAAAAACTGTCTCGGTTTCTAAGCCTAAACCCCAGGATTTCTATCTGGGGCCATCTGGAAGAAAATCACTTCAATGGAAAAACCAGTCTTCAATTTCTGGTCCAGCATTATGAGTGAGGGATAAAAGGATTGGAGAATCAGAAATTTTAAGAATAAGAAATTCTCTCGCAGAGGCGCAGAGGGCACGGAGGGGGATGTTTGATTGGGTTGTTGATTCTGTTTGATATAGGTCTATAAGAATTAGTTTATTTGATTTGGCTTTTTGTTTGTGGGAGCCCATCACTTCTTTCCGAAAGCAAGGCTAATGTATTTTGGAAAAAAGTTTTGGGCTTTTACTTAATATTTTAGAAGTTAGACGTAGTGAGGGGTCCAGCCGCTCATGTCGATGAAATAGCGGACAGCCTTGATTCGCATTTTTTCATCCAGCTTGAACCAATGGTGTGTGTTCTTGGGAACTGAGATAAAATCATTTCGCTCTACTTGAACAGTGAAGTTTTCCCCGTTGATAGAAAAACCGAATATTCCGGTTCCATCCACTATATAACGAACTTCATCGTCTGTGTGATAGTGCATCTTATCGAATTTTGCCAACATATCAGGGAGACCGGGAACATCCGGATGAAGAACAATCAAATCTCTTGTCTGATAGCCATATTCGCTTTTTAATTCTTGGAAACGATTGTCGATTCCCTTAAGGAGCTCTTCTTTTTCTTCATCATTTAACGATTGCTTAGACAGCAAATTCTCTACATCAGGAGTAGTAGTCCAGTGTCTATACTCAATACCATGCTTTTTCAAGAACTCTTGAACTTCTTTTGGATCTTTAATAGTATTATTGTTAGATGTTACAGTGATTGTTGCCATAAAAATTTCCTTTTTTTACAAAATTTTGCAATTCAACAGAAATGCAATTCTTTTATTCTAAACATTTATTCCGGTTTCAAAAAACACATTATGTGTATTCAGAAATCTCGTTATAAGAACAGGACAAGTTCCGTCTATAAAAATGAAGAAGGATGGAAGAATAACCAAACCAATCCAATCATCACAACGCCAAAACCGGAAGCAATTAAAAGCCCCAAAGATCCTTCGAATTCCGGTGATTTAGCAATCTCCCCTTCTTCTGAATTCATGAAGGAATAAATTACAATTTTAACATAATAGAAGAATGCAATTGCAGAGTTGATCACAGCCAAGACAAGAAGAATTTGGTTCACAAATAATTCCGACTCCGCAACCTTTTGGAGTAGAAACAACTTAGCCCAAAAGCCGGCAAGCGGAGGAAAACCTGCAAGTGATAGAAACACTATACTGAGTCCCACGCTAGACCATGGTTTTTTCGTCATGAGTCCGGATATGCTATCTAAGGTAACCTCTCTGGATGCATTTTCCAAATAGGCAACAATCGAAAATGCAACCAAATTCATGACTGCATAGATATAAAGATAATACAAAACTTCTAAATTGGCACCGGCTACAATTCCTGCCGTAACAAAACCTGCATGGGAAATGGAGGAATATGCAAGCATTCTTTTGAGATTGGTCTGACGTAGCGCAACTAAGTTTCCCCATGTCATGGAAACCCCAGCCATAATGGCAAGACCGGTTGTCCAAAATTCTGTTCGGTCACCAAATGGAATCTGCATAAAAAGAACCATCAACAAAGCCATACCTGCGGCCTTGGGTCCGGCCGCCATAAAACCAGTAATAGTCGTTAAGCTTCCTTCGTATACATCGGGTGTCCAAGCGTGAAAAGGAACCAAACCAACTTTAAAAAACACTCCGACCAATAATAAGCTAAAACCCAATTGAGTGTAATTGGATAAATATCCAGAATCAGATAAAGGGCGCATGGCGATTTCTAAATTCGTAGTTCCCGAACCACCAAACAAAAACGCTATCCCCATTAGCATAAAGCCGGAACTAAAAGCGCCTAATAGGAAGTATTTCATGGTTGCTTCGATTGCAGACATTGTGTTTCTCGCCATACCTATCATGACATAGAGAGAAACACTCATGATTTCCAAACCAATAAAAATAACCAAAAGATCGGTTCCCGATGTCATA
>JAFIGA010000051.1 GCA_020831715.1 Leptospira sp.
GGGTTGTATGATGTAGATTTAGTTGGTCCTCGGTGATTAGAATATTGAAGTTAATCTCACCTGTGCACACCACAATCCAAATGAAATCCCAGCACCCAGCACCATTTTTGTAATTTTTTTATATTATATGACGCCATCAAATCAAAATGGTGCTGGGTGACTGGGCATGCCGGACAATAAGTCCTTCGTATTTTTATGAGGAGAACAAATGAATCTTGATCCGAGTCAATTTAAGGTGAACGAAGCTTGGATTTTGTTTCGGCTCACCGAAAAACCGATAGTTACTTGGGCTGGATGGTTCGTTTGTCTGTTACGGGTTGATGGATGCCGCTAGTTGCTTCATCTTTGGTGTTATTCCTCATCTGGGAACGGATGATAATGCGATCTTGATAAAAAAAATTCAAGGGCTACTCAAAACGGGATGGGAGCACAAGAAAGAATTTCCTGAGCGACTTTTTGTAATTAAGGACCTCCTGACTACCGAGCTTGAGGTCGAGATCCGTGCTCAGGGAATTGACGTGAACTTCGTTGATGAGTCCGAATTGGAGTGCATCATCAGTGATGCAAAAGAAGAGTTTCGGAAACAATTTGGTTGAATTTTCGATAAGACAATAATTTATAAAAAATCGCAGACCGGAAAATGCCAAACTGATTTGAGTCTGAGGAAAACTAATTCATAATCCTACATCTTCCAGCCTACTGAGTCTCGTAAAAACAAATTTCTTGTACGTTTTGTTCGATATATAGGATGAGAGCTGTATTAAAGAAACATAACTTTTAGATCGAAACTGAAAGATCACGAAAATTCGATGAAATCGTTCGCAGAAAACAGGTTTTTTGTGAAATATGATCAAGGATGTACATAGCCAGACTGGAGCTAAATACAAAAAGATTTTTTAAATGATATCGATCCTACGCTGCTTTTTCGTAGGAATAGATATGATACAAACCATTCAATACGGGGGTTGCAACTAGCTTCGAATCGGGAGGCTTTTCGATAACAGAGGGTAATGGAGTTTCAGTGTTGAGAGCGATATGAAATCACAGTATGTCAAAACCCTGCAGTGAGCACCTACCATCTCTCGTAAGCAAGCCATGGATGGCTTGCCCCGGCAGTTGGAACACGGATGTGGAACGTGCCGGCGAGAGATGGTTGGGCGAACATTTCCTTTACGGTCTTCTTTTCGCTTTCTTCCATCTGATCAATGATCTCAAAGAATCGGAGGAGTTCGCGGTCTTTTACATGGACTTTGGAAGTGTTGTTTCCATTATCGAAGGCGAGATAGTCCAGACTTTTCGTTCATCTCTAAATTGAATTTCTATATACTACAACCGTAGCGAAGTGGTTACCTCCCCCAGCACCAGCCCGCACCCCTGGTGCTGGATAAAGCAATAAATTCCTGCGACTTGTCCAGCATAACTTTCCGAAGGAAATTGTGCTGGGGGAAGGCAACTACTTCGCTTTACTTTTGCTGGATTCCGATTTTTTGGGCTAGTTCGCTCTTTTCGTCCAGTTTCTTTCCTGCCTGAGCCTTTTGATCCGAATGTGAATGATTTGTTTAATCTACTGATTTTACATTGACAAAATTTTCACAGATAGGAAACTTTAATTATGTCCGCAGTAAAAAAAAATCAAAACTACATAATTGACGAAGATGGGAATAAGATTGCCGTTGTAATTGATATTGCGACATACAAAAAACTTTTGGATGAATCAGAAGAACTTGCTTCTATATCAGCATATGATGATGGTATGTCAGAAATAGATCAAGCCATTCCTTTTGCATCAGCTCTGCAAGATATTCGAAAACAAACTATTTAATTTTCTAGATGTATTCGATATCAATTGTTCCTAGTGCCATTAAGGGTTTGAAAAAAGTTTCAAACCCTTATGATGATAAAATAGTATCCTCCATTCAATCCTTGGCAACTGATCCGCTTCCAAGTGGAGTTAAGAAATTAAAAGGGAGAGATGGATACAGAATCCGTTCAGGTGACTATCGGATTGTGTATACTGTAAATGAAATGAAGAAAGAAATTATTATATTGAATATTGGTCACAGGAAGGATGTTTATAGATGAATTTTTCTAAAGCATCATCACGAAAAATCATTGTATCGTTTCGGAAATTCTTCTAAAAAGGAGAAAAGGGATCTTTTAAAACACGAAGCTGTATCTGGTGGTATTTCTCTTTCAAAGCGTCCAAAAAACGCTAGATTTTTTATAAGAGATTATGTAGGATGGGAGTATGGAATCATTACTTTCTCGAATCACAATAGAAGAAGGGAAATGCGGCGGAAGACCTTGTATTCGAGGTATGCGGATACGGGTTTCTGATGTATTAAATTTACTCTCAAGCGGAATGACACATAGTGAAATTTTATCCGACTATCCGGATCTAGAGGAAAATGATATAAGAGCTTGTTTGAGCTATGCTTCCGTACGATTTGACCATGCGGTAATTGTTGCTTGACTTTTTGGGTTGATGCACAGCTTCCTCCTAAGCTAGCAGACTTTCTAAAAAAAGAATTCGAAGTAGAGGCATATGCTCTTCGAGATTTTGGTCTTAGAGATGCAATGGATTTGAAATTTTCAAGATAAAATTTTTATCTATCCAAAAACTACTTCCTTATGAATCTTTAGTAGAACTGAAAAAATAAATAAAGTATTATTCTAAAAAAAATCATTGTCACTCCCCGGAAATCGATCTAAAAAGTAGAATAGGGATCTTTTAAAACACGAAGTTGTATCTGGTGGTACTCCTTCTAAACTGCATTGAATTGCAATGCATATAGGGCAAAATTTCTGTGATGATTTCTTCTCTAAAACAAAGAAGAAATTCATATTCCACTACTGGGTGCGAAATGCCTACCTCCCCCAGCACCAGCCCGCGCCCCTGGTGCTGGATAAAGCAGGTTGAGTTTCGACTTGTCCAGCATAACTTTCCGAAGGAAATTGTGCTGGGGGAAGGTAGGCACGGAGCTTCCATACGCAAACCGGACTCAAGAACATAGAAGATGTCCAGATTGGGGATGTGGTGTTGTCCAAATCTGATGTAACAGGGGAAATCTCCTACAACGAGTAGTAAATACCTGTATTCGTCAAACACATGCCATCTACAAAGTGACCTTTGAAGATGGAACTGTCCTCGAAACAACCTGGAATCATCCATTCAGAAGACTGAAACTGGATGCAACTCTACTTGGTGGTTTGCAAGAAGCTACCGGTAACGTGAACCAGTCCATGGATCTCTCCGAGTGGACAGAAGCCAGGGAATTGAAGTCCGGTGATCTGACCTTCACTGCCGAAGGAAAACTTCTTGCGATTACTTCCATTGAATTGGATGGTAGAGAGGAGACAGTCTACAACTTTGAGGTGGAAGATTTCCATACCTACTTTGTAGGGGAAGTCGGTGTTTGGGTTCATAATGTGGATGAAAGCTACGAACCAACTGTTTTTGATCGAATATTTGGAGGAAAAGCACAAGCA
>JAFIGA010000061.1 GCA_020831715.1 Leptospira sp.
GCTGATGCAATGAAAACAGATTATTTATTTAAAATTGACGGTTATGAGATTACATCCAGATTACCCAGTAATACCAAAAGGGAAATCTATTTAGGTCAATCTGAAACAACAGGTAAAAAGGTAATTGTAAAAAATGTGAGTATTACGGATGATTTGAACTCGTCTGTAATCAATCTTAAAAACGAGTTTAAAATTCTGAATTATCTTCAGGATATTTTAGGATATGCTGTTTATGATTTTGTAAAACATAGCTCAGGTTTTGCACTGGTTATGGATTTCGTAACGGGTGATTCTTTAAAAGAGAAATTAAAGGATTCACCTGTTACTATTAGTGAGTTTTTTGATATATCGATAGAACTTTTGGAAAATATACAAAGAATCCACCAAAAGAAAATTATTCATAAGGATATCAAGCCGGACAATGTTATCTTCAATGACGGTAAGACTCAGATTATTGACTTTGGAATCTCTACCAGATTGACCAAACAAGAATCCAATTGGACAGCACCCAATGTACTCGAAGGATCTATACCTTATATCTCGCCGGAACAGACCGGTCGTATGAATCGATCCATTGACTATAGAACGGATTATTATTCGTTGGGAATAACTTTCTATGAATTGATAACAGGTAAGCTACCTTTTCACTCAGATGATCTTTTGGAAATCATTCATTCGCATTTGGCGAAGAATCCTGAATCTCCCTCGAAAATTCGAGCAGAAATTCCGGATACAGTTTCTGCGATTATTCTCAAATTATTAAATAAGACTGCGGAAGAAAGGTATCAATCTACTCGAGCAATCATTTCCGACTTAAAGAAATGTAGGGATCAATACAATAAAAATGGAAAGGTAGAATCCTTTAATATTGCTGAGAATGATTACTCTGATGAATTTAAGATTCCTCAAAAATTATATGGGCGAGAAAAAGAAGTCTCCAAGCTCATCGATGAATATGAATCGGCAATGTATTCAGGTCAGAGTAGAATGGTTCTCATTAGTGGATATTCCGGTATTGGAAAGTCATCATTGGTAAAAGAAATCTATAAGCCAATGACCAAGTCCAAGAGTCATTTTATTACAGGAAAATATGATCAATATAATAAAAACATTCCTTACAGTGCAATCATCCAATCGCTTACCGAACTTATTAAATTAATACTAACCGAACCTCCGGAGTCCATTCAAATCTGGAAAGATAAAATATTAAAAGCTCTCGGTGGAAATGGAAAGATCATCACTGATGCAATCCCTGAATTGGAATATATCATTGGTAAACAAAATGATGTAATAGAATTGAGTGCACAAGAAAACGCGAATCGATTTTATGCTGTTTTCCAAGATTTTATCAAAACATTTGCGGACAAAGAGCACCCACTTGTTTTATTTTTGGATGATTTACAATGGGCTGACAATCCATCCTTGGATTTTATAAAGAGTCTGATTACTGATTATTCTGTTAAATATTTCTTTGTAATGCTATCTTACCGGGATAACGAAGTCGATACATCTCATCCATTCCAATTATTAATAAATGATATTGCAGAAGAGGGGATTCTACCGGAGCTGATTGAACTGAAGCCACTGACGGTTGATAACTTGGCTGACCTTGTATCCGAGGCATTGTCAACAGATAAGAACTCTGTTCAATCCTTAGCATCAATTATCTATTCCAAGACGAATGGAAACCCATTCTTTGTAAGTGAATTGCTCAAGCAGTTGATATCCGAGGAATTGATTTATTTAAAAACAGAAGGAGAACATGGGTGGCATTGGGACGAAGAAAAAATCCAATCCTCCAATATCTCTGAAAATGTTGTTGAATTGCTCTTAAAGAGAATTACCAAACTTTCTGAAGACAATCAAGAAGTTTTAAAATATTCTTCTATTATTGGATCGAAGTTTGACTTAAAAACATTGATTAAAATTACGGAGCTAGATGAAAAACAAGTAATTGAAATTGTTAAAAAATCAATTGAAGAGGAATTATTCACCCCAATTGGAGAAAGCTTTCAAGTTTTAAATAGTTTTCAAGATACAGACACATTGTTGAATGCTACTTCCAAAGGCGAAATTCTATTTAAATTCCAACATGATAGAATACAGCAAGCATGTTACAATTTGGTAGAAGAAAATCTGCGGAAAGAGATTCATTTGAAAATCGCAAGGATACAGAAAGAATCATTGTCGAATGATTCCGACGATAATATCTTTGATGTTGTTAATCATTATAATATTGCGCGAGATTTAGTAGTTGATAAGTCCGAATTGAATAAGCTGATTGAATTGAATTATAAGGGAGCTAATCGGGCTAAGTTGGCGAATGCTTACCCTCCGGCGTTAATAATGATTCTCGTAGCAAAAGAGCTAAATGAGAAAATTGGAAAAAAATCAGAATACTTTCTTAGTATACTCATGGAGCTTGCCGAACTGGAATACTTAAATGGCAATTTGGATGAGTCTGAAAAAGTTTCATTGGAGGCTTTAAAAAATACTGACAATGATTTGATAAAAGCCAATATCTACAATTTGTTAATTACCCAGTATTCTGCCAGAGGAATGTATGACAAAGCTTTGGAGTCTATCAACAATGCATTAGAACCTTTTGGCATGAATCTTCCAACCGAAAACTTGGGAGAAATTATAGCCCAAGAAATGAAATCTGTGGGAGAAAAGATAAATAGTAATGAAATAAAAGCTCTCATAGACCTGGATGAAATGATAGAGCCGGAAAAAATTGCCGCAGTTAAAATTTTAATCGGAGCAATTCCCACGGCATATAACAAATTACCGGAACTATTTCCAATAATAAGTTTAAAGATGGTGAAACTTCACTTGGAATATGGAAATTTAGGTGATTCTTACGGGTATGCAATGTATGGGATTGTCTTAAATTCCACATCTGCTTATAAGGAATCCTATGAATTTTGTAATCTAGCGGTAAATATCAGTGAAAAGCATAAAAACCCCAGTGGTTTAACCAAGGCATGTAATATTTTAGCAAACTATGCTATTCCATTTGTTCGACATATTAAGTATGCTGAGGAAGTCAATATTAAATGTGTTAAGGCAAGTTTGGAATCAGGAGAATTATTGCATGGTAGCTATGGTGCAATGAATGATTCTGTTAATATTTTTTACCAAGGAAAACGTTTGGATAAAATCATTGAGAAGCATGCATCTCTCTATGCCTATGTCAAGAAGGTAAAAAATAATCTGGCTATTGATACAGTTGAGGGAAGTCGTTTAATTGTAAGTAATCTCAAAGGAACAACGAGTTCTCACTTGGACTTCTCTTCGGAAAATCTAACGGAAGAAAAATTTGTTCAATTGTGTACAGACCATCAAAGTTTGTTTCCTGTGTGTTTGTTTAAAATAATGAAAGCTAGGTCATTGCTGATTTATGGGGAAAATGAATTAGCATACAAAGAGCTACAAGACGCAGAGGGGATGCTAAGTTTTATTTCCGGGCAATATTCCCTTATTGAATTCAATTTCAATCAGTCCATGGTCATGCTTCAATTGTATAAATCAAGAAATGTAGAAGAACGGAAAGTTTTGCTTGCTAAGATCAGAGAAAATCAAAAACAACTTAAAATACTAGCCAATCAATGTCCTGAAAATTATTCGCATAAGTATATGTTCATTGACGCTGAGTTGGCTCGTGTTCAATACAAGAATTGGAAGGCAGCCAAACTTTATGATAATGCTATAATGGAAGCAAGAAAGAATGACTTCATCCAAAATGAAGCTCATTTTCTTGAAGCGGCTGCCAATTTTTGGTTCAGTAAAGGTAATAATAAAATTGCAAGTCAGTATATTTTGGAATCTTTCCAAAAATACAAAGCTTGGGGTGCAGAGAAGAAAGCGGAGCTTTTATTCGAATCATATTCTGATATTCTATCAGAAACAAAGAAAACAGCTACTATAACTGCATCTACCAGTTCTACACAGACGGAATTGTATTCCGGGCAATCATTGGATTTACAATCAGTACTCAAAAGTTCGAATGCAATATCCGGAGAAATTAAATTAGAAAGTTTATTTAGCAAGTTACTCCAGATTTTGATTGAGAATGCCGGTGCTGAAAGGGGAATTCTGCTTTTAAAGAGAAATGATCATTTGACAATTGAAGCAGTGGGAGATGTTAAGAAACCGGAAGTTGACTTATATTCCAACTTGCCTGTTAAAGATTTTCATCAGATAGCATCATCTGTAGTTTATTATGTGGAAAGAACTAAAGAAAATTTAGTCATTACTGATGGAATGATTGATGATAGATTTAAGTCCGATCCGTATATAAGCAAATATAAGATTAAATCTATTCTTTGTTCTCCTATTTTGAAGCATGGAGATCTTACAGGGATACTTTATTTGGAGAATAATCTAACAGAAGGTGCATTCACTGCAGATCGTTTGCAGATAGTAAACATGCTTTCTTCCCAAGCGGCAATTTCATTGGATAACGCATTGCTCTATAATAACTTGGAAGAAAAGGTTGAAGAGCGAACTCACCAGTTGGCTTTGGTGAATCAAGAATTGGAGCATAAGAATCAACATATTACTGATAGTATTAACTATGCTCTAAATATTCAGGTTGCGATTCTTCCGGCAAAGCAAGAGTTGAAGTCGGCATTCAAGGATATTTTCATTCTATTTTTGCCTAAGGATATCGTATCGGGGGATTTTTATTGGTTTAGTAAAACAGATTCCGGTTCGAAGTTCATAGCAGCTGTTGACTGTACCGGTCATGGTGTACCGGGAGCATTGATGTCTATGATTGGTAATACTTTATTAAACCACATAGTGAATGAACGAAATGTTTCCGATCCCGGAGAGATTTTGACTATGCTAAATAATAAAGTAAGATCAGTACTAAGGCAAGATTCCGAGGATGCGAACTCTACAGATGGTATGGACATGTGTATATGTAGAATTGACGATGAAAAAATATTTTTTGCAGGGGCGAAAAGACCTCTCTATCTTGCCTATGGTGGTGATTTGATAGAGCACAAAGGGGATAGGTATTCAATTGGAGGAAGACAACAAGATGATAGAGTATTTCAGACTATTCCTATTGATATCCCTAAGGATAAACAGATGACAGTGTATCTGACAACAGATGGGTTTGTTGATCAACCTAATCCGGATAGACTTAAAATTGGATCCAAAGAATTGAGAAGAATTCTTCAGGAAAATTCGGAGAAAGATTGCAATTCTCAATTTATAAAACTTAAAGAGAAACTAGATATTCATTCCAATGGAGAACCTCAGAGGGATGACATTACAATTTTAGGATTTATTCCATAAGGAAATAGGAGAATAAAATGAGTAGCCACGAAGAAATTTACAAACAGTACATCAGCACCAGAAACACTAGAGTTATTTTCTCCTTCAAAGGGATGTTTTCTCAAGAAATTCTAACAGAATTTGGTTCCATGATACGAACTTCACTCCAAGCAGAGACCAAGTTGAAGAAAATTTTTGGGGTTTTTATCGAAATTTCACAAAATATTTTGTATTACTCTGACGAAAAAGCAATCGGTGCCCATGGTGAAGAATCAGGTGTCGGTATCGTGATTTTTGAAGAGGATGACACGAAATACACAATCGAATCCGGGAATTTAATAAAAAAAGATAAAGTGGAAAGAATTAGAGGAAAAATTGAGCATATTAATAGCTTAGATAGGGATAAATTGAAAAGCTATTATCAAGAGCAACTCAGGCAAGAGAGACCGGAGGATAGCAAAGGTGCCGGAATAGGTCTCATTGATATTGCAAGAAAATCTGATTATCCACTAGGTTTTGGCTTTACAGAAGTTGATGAAAATTTTAACTTTTACACAATGGCTATATCGTTTAAAAAGGAAGGATAAAGAATGGATAGAATTGAAATAAAAGGAACAAAAGTATCGCCAGAAGTCCTTCTAGACCCTAGTTCAGGAGTAGCAGAAATATCCGGCGAGTCTTATCCGGAGAACTCGGTGAGTTTTTATGCTCCACTAATGGAATGGTTGGAAGGAATGATTGAAAGTAAGAAACCAATAGAATTTTCTTTCAAATTAGATTACTTCAATACTAGTTCTTCGAAATGTATCATTGATATTGTAAATAAATTGGATAAATATCACGGTGAGGGTGGAAAGGCTTCCGTGAAATGGTATTACGATGAAGAAGATGAGGATATGTTAGAGGCAGGGGAAGATTTCTCTGTGGACGTCTCTTTGCCGTTCGAAATGATAACCCATGACTGAGCCATAATGGAAAATAACGATGCAAAGGTCGAAGATGATGTATTTTCTAAAGAAAACAATTCTGTCCTAAGAATTAAAGATTTTCTTGAATCAGCAGAATCAAAAGACAAATCTGAGATAATTACCGAATTTCAAAATGTTCTGACAGAGTATCAATCTGTTATACAAGATTCTGCCAAGTTAACTAAGATAAGTGATACGACGCAAAATCGCTTAAAAAAAACCAAGGATCAACTTAAGGATTTGAATGATTCCTTGGTTGATAAAAATAATAATCTTACATTATTGGGGCAGGTTGGAAAATTAGTAACATCCACATTGGATGTGAAGGAAATTCTGTTCACAATCTATAATAGTATCAAACCATTTGTCACCATTGAAATTTTAACTTTGGGATTGATTGAAGAACAACAAAACTGT
>JAFIGA010000085.1 GCA_020831715.1 Leptospira sp.
ATGGAAAACCAAAAGAAGAACTAGTGCCTCTATATTTGGTTGATAAGCTTCGATTCAAGGTTTATGGACTTCAATCGGATTGGTACAGAGAAAAGATGGATATTGTCCGATTTTTGGAAAAAAAAGGCATTAACTATTGGACTACTCAAATACCCTATAACACAAAAATAGATATCGATCGCTTATCAGAAAGAAATCGATGGTCGGAAACGCAGAAGCAAGAATATTTGGAAAAGTATTAAGGTTTCATCAGTCGGGAATGTTTGGTGATTTTATTATCTTTTATTCATACTTACTTTTCTTTTATTTCCTATTATTATTCATGCTCAAGAGCAAGAAATCATATATATATATGTATCCATTTCGAGGGATTGGAATATACAGATCCATTGACAATTATCCAAAACACATTGGGATTGGGTTTGGGATTAGGACAGAGTGGAAGACCTCATACTATTTCGGCTTCGGATGTGAGCACATCTGTGAATGGACACTCTATAGAGAATTTTCTTGATAGATGAACGATAGGTATATAGGAGCTATTTATGAAAATCTGTTTAAAAATCAAAATTAGTATGGTACTAGCAATGCTCTTCTTTACTCACATCAATTGCTACATAGTCACAAGCAGTTTCAAAAGGGTTCTCTTTTCAGGTCATTTGCAAAAACCTGTTGATCCCGAGAAATTGACCTTAGGTTCCAAGAGTGATTATCGAGTCTTCCAAAGAACCCCTGTTTGGGATCTCGCCTATGCATTGGCTGTGGGAGATCTGGGAGAGGTGAAAGATCTTGCCGAGAAACACAAAGAGACCATTGATACACCCGAGCCAAAGTATGGAACCACACTACTTTCTTATGCAATCAGAAACAATCAAATTGACGCAGTAAAGATATTATTAGCGAATGGAGCAAATCCAAATGTATTGCCAAAACCCCCGGAATCATTAAAGAACACTCCGATTCAAAATGATATACCAGGTAATTGGATGAATCATGGATTTCCGGATGATTATATGGATTATCGGAATTACACCCCCATTCATGCCGCTGTTGCGACTTCTCCTAAGATGCTTAAAACTGTTCTGGAGAATGGGGGAGATCCCAACTTTCAGTCTGACATAAAATATTCCCATACTGACGACCTTGGATTGTCTTATACAATTACGGGAGGATATTCTCCTCTGATGTATGCAAAAAATCTAGAAACATTAAAAATACTTGTAGAGGCGGGAGGTAATATCCATCTTAAAAACAAATATGGTGGAAGTCTTTTGCTTCAGAAATATATGATTCATGATCGATTGGATCAGATCTACTATTTACTGGAACAAGGAGTGGATTACAAAGGTATTTTGTCATATTCGAGGGGAACTAATTATGGTAAATCGAAAGAAGAGTTTATTCCTTTGTCTCTTGTGGATAAGCTACGCTTTAGAGTCTACGGACTAAATACAAATTGGTACAAACAAAAGATGCAGATTGTTCAGTTTTTGGGTTCCAAAGGGATCGACTATTGGAAGACTCCAATTCCCAATGCATCTAGAATTGAAATTGATCGCATTGCGGAAGGATATCGATGGTCGGAGAGACAAAAGAAAGAGTTTTTGGAGAAGTATTAAAGTCAATTCCATCGGGAAAAATTAATGGTTCATTATCTTTTATTCATACTTGCTTTACTTTTCTTTCCTGTTATTATTTATGCCCAAGAGCAAGAAATCATATATTTCAGTTTCGGAAAATTGGATAAAGGAAGTGTTCATGGTGTCGCTATTGGTCCGTTCTATAATATTATAAATGATGGTTCTTTGAATGGATTAGGAATCAGTGTTTTTGGTCAGGAAGCAAGAAAAATCAATGGCGTCTCTATTGGCTTGAGGAATAAAACATATATAGGCAACCTTAGCGGTTTAGCTCTTGCCGGATTTTACAACACTTCCGGCGAGAATGATCTTAATGGCTTATTTATTTCTACACTTTATAATTCCGGATATAATTTGAAGGGCTTATCCATTGCTTTTGGATTCAATGAAATAAAAGGTCAAGTTGAGGGGTTGCAGGTTGGTTTTGGCAATCAAGCAAAGCCATTGAAAAAAGGTATGCAAATTGGAGTTGGGAACTATGCTGAAAATTCATCCGGTATCCAAATTGGTATACTCAACCTTTCAGAAGGAGATGGATTCATACAGATTGGCCTACTGAATTATGCAAAAAATAACTGGATTCCATTCCTTCCACTTATAAATGTAAATTTTAGTACTTTGTTTGGTGATATTAAAGATGGTGAAGGTGTAGATCCTTCTAGTGACTTGCAACAAGAGGGCTCCCAAGGACAGGATAGGTGACAGAATGAATTATAGAACTATATTGATTTCAATTATTTTATACTCCTCCATCTTTTCTTTATACCAATGTACTCGCTATGGGGTGGTAGGCGAATCCAGTCAGATACGTGTTCATCCCGATGGTTTGCAAATTTCTGCAAAATTAGGTGTTGCTGTGTTATTTTCTACTCCTAAGAATACACTCGCTACCTATGAAGGGCTTCTCGAGACTGTCAAAACTGCTCAAAAAAACTTGAAAGCAAGTTCATGGAGCAAGCGAAATCATTTGGAATGGATCCGAACGTCATTGGATTCAACCGGATATGACTATTCCCAGGATTATCGCGAAGGAGAAAAGAAAAATCTAATCGAAATCCAAGTCCGTTCTCAACATTTAGGAGACCCCAAAATTTCATTTTTGTTTTTGATGACTCTGGGTATATTTCCCAGTTCTGTAGATTACAAAATTGACGTTAGTTCTGTATTTTACGATCACTTGGGAGAACGACAGAGTCTAGATGCCAAAAATTCTCTTTCTATTCGAGCAACGAAAAGTCTTCTTTTTGCATTGCCTTTCATGGGAAAAGGAGATGCAAAAGCTTCCATCCAAAGACTATTCCAAAAACAGATAATCGAATCTTACAAAGAAATGAAAGAGAGAGATCTAAGCCATAACGAATTCAAAAATTCAACCGAACCATTGGATATTCCTGTTCGTTTGAAAATTAATTATTTCGCCTGTGATAGTAGCTATTCCAAGAGTTATGGGACAGCAATCCAAGACACATTCATCTTCGACAGTGAAAAGTACCTCCTCTGCCACACCCAGGTGAACTTTCGAACTCATACCATGAAAACCATTTCTCTTCACACTAAGGATTTCTACCTAATCACAAAAAACCAAAAGATTCCATCCATTCAAAAGATAACAGCGGACTACACGGCAAGAGACACAGATGGTCAGGGAGTATTCAATCGTAGAGGGGTAACAAGGGATTTAAGTCGGAGTCTTACCTTGAAACCGGATGCTTCCGAGTTTGGAAGTTTCCTGGAGATTCGCTTTTTAGTTCCCAGGGAAGAGGTTTACTCCATCGACTCCATTCACTGGGAAGATAAGGAGCAGTCGGATAATCCGTCGGATGTTTGGATTGGCTGGGGAGAGGGGGATGGTCCTCAAAAATAGGAGTATAAGTGAATTGCAATTCAAATAGACGAAATTTTTATAAAAGTTTTAAATTTCCCAATCTTCTAATACGATTTTTTGGATTCGATTGAATTCTTTTGTATTATGAGTTATTAAAGTGAATTTATGGGATAAAGCGATTGCTCCAATTTGTAAGTCATAAGGACCACAATTGGAGTTCCTTTTTTTTCTAGATTTGCACGAATTAATCCGAAAGATTTAGAAGAATCAGTATCGAAATCGATAAAGGAAAAATTGTCCAAAAATTGGTTTAGTATTTTTAAAGATTTTTCTGGATTATTACTTTTCTGAGCCCCGTATTCTAATTCACCTCTAACAATAGAGCATATATACAACGAAGATAAATCCATACTTTTGATTTTATCTCTTAATTTCTTGCTCCTGCCAGTTATATATTGAATACATACATTTGTATCTAATAGGTATCTCTTCACTTAAAGGATTCCCTTTTTTCATATTCTCCTTGGGAAGCCCTTTCGGGAAAGTCTGGTATAGAGCCGAAAAAATCTTCCAATTTTCTTTTCTTTTCTACAATATTTAAAGGCTGAAAAATCACCTCAATATTTTGATTTTGTAATTCCTCTGGAACTGGAATTGTTTTTGGAGCACTTTGATAAACTGACTTAACTTGTGTCATTACTTTAATCCTTGAATTTGAGTTTTAAAAATAGTAAAACAAAACAACCTGCCATTTATATCATTAAGTATGATAGCTAGTTTGTCAAGAATATTAATGAGTACATCCTCTTTCACCCTCTTAACCTCCGTGTCTCAGTGGTGATTTCTTCTTCTTCGGTATTCTATATAAAACTTCTTGGACGGATATCGGATGAAGATTACGGTAAACTTATCCTAAGGGAGAAATGGAGATCAGTGCATGGAGTAACCAAAACCATTTGGAATGGATTGATACATGGCTAGACAAATCTCCCCATGATTACTCGCAGGACTATCGCAATGGGGAGAAGAAAAATATCATTGAGATCCAGGTTCGTTTTTCAAATTGACAATAATACTATAATGAATAAAAATGAACGAAAGAGAATGAAAAAATGGCAAAAACTGTAACCTTAAGAGTGGAAGACTCCGTATATAATTTGATAAAAAAGGCCGCTGATGGAGAAAGACGCTCCATTTCCAATTTTTTGGAATATGCGGCAATCAATTATCTTACAAGTGATTTATATGTCTCTGATGAGGAAATGCAGGAAATGCTGGCAGATAAAGCACTTATGAAAAGCCTAAAGTTAGGCATCAAAGAGTCCCAGAAAGGACAATACAAAATTGTCGGATGAATATAGAATAGCGGAAACAGATCAGTTTTCCAAAAAGCTAGAATCCAAAAAGTTCAACCATATTCGAAAAAAGTTATACGAATATGTGTACCCCATTCTCAAAAGAGAACCAATTTTTAGTCCGAATACAAAAAAACTCAAAGGAGAGCTTGAGAATATTTTTCGATATCGCTTAGGAAATTTTCGTTTATTTTATTCTATAGAGGAAGAAACGAAAACCTTAATATTCTTGGATATCAGTGAACGAAAGGATAGTTATAGATAACAGTATATCAATAAAAACCAAAAGATTCCATCGACTCGATTTGCTGGGAAGATAAGGAGCAGGCAGCCAATCCGTCAGATGTTTGGATTGGCTGGAGGGAGGACTGAAAATCAACCTCCCTGTTGCTGTTGCATTTGAGCGGCGATGGTTTCTATCTCACGCAATCTCTGAAGATAATCCTTGGTTTTAGGTTCAATGCTTACCATTTCTTGGATCATCTTTTGTTGAAACTTCATTCGCAGCTTGACAATCTTTTTGTCTTGAGATGCTTCTTTATCGTATTCCACTAGGTCTTTGGAAATAGCTTGGAAATCTCCTTGCAGTTTTTGTAAAACTTTTGGATCACCATCCTTTACCTTTTCTTCATATTTCTCACGGATACTTGCTCGCTTTTTTACTTTTTCTTTCACATCCGGGTGTTTGGCGATGATTGTTTTGTCTATCTTCTTTGTGATATCGAGAGATTCGTTTAGAAGTTTCTCATTTTGAAGAGCTTGGTTTTGAATGTTTTGTAGCTTTTGCTTTATCTGACCGTATTCAGCCTCCAACTTGCTCATGTCTTTCTGAGGAGCGGGAGTTGGAGTTTGTGGTTTATCTTGAGCGATAATTGCAGTAGTAAGTAGGGATATTGTGGTTATAAGTAGTAGTTTTTTCTTCATTATTTCTCCTTTAGTCTTTCATTCTTTAGACGAATTGGATATTGATTTTGTTCGTATAGAGTATAATGAAAATGAATTATGAATATTAATATTAATATAGTATGATATATTCAAATAAATATTCATTCATATCGCAGAGCTGTGATTGGATTCAGGTTCGCGGCAACATTGGCGGGCCACAATCCAAAAACAATTCCTGTCATGGATGAGAAGCCTATGGAGACAAATATTGAAGTAGCAGATATATAAGTATCCCAATCGGCGAATAGGGAAAGTGTGGTTGTTACCGACCATCCAACTAGAATTCCCAATAGCCCACCCAGTATGCTAATCATAATGGACTCGATGAGGAATTGTATCAAAATGTCCTGGCTTCTTGCGCCAATGGCTTTACGAAGCCCAATTTCTCTTGTTCTTTCTTTAACGGATACTAGCATAATATTCATAATTCCGATTCCTCCCACCAATAGGGATACAGCGGCTATGGACATTAGGAGAGTAGACATAGTATCATTGGTTTCTTGGATGGCAGCTTGGATATCGGCTAAGTTCATAATACGAAATAGAGACCCCGGGATCTTACCCGGATTGTGCTTTCGATCCAGGATTTCGGCTACATTCCTTTCCGCATTTTCTAGATTCTCTGATGAATTGATTTCCAATTCGATTCCATCGATTGTGTCTCGATTGAGTAGTCTTCTCATTGCTGTCTGAATGGGAATGATGATGATATCATCCTGGTCTCTCCAAGTAGAACCCCCTCTTTCCGATAGCACACCTATTACCTTGAAATGGATTCGATTCAATTTAATATATTCGCCTATGGGATCTTTGTCGCCGAAAAGTTCTTTCAAGGGTGTCTGACCAATTATAGCGACTAAGGCTCTTCTGTTATTTTCATTTTCGGAAAAGAACCT
>JAFIGA010000095.1 GCA_020831715.1 Leptospira sp.
ACTGAGCTCTATTTGTTTCTATAGTTCTGTCTGAAAAACAATCAATCAAAAACTTTGTATATAAAATATCCGAAAATATTTCATTTGATTTATACTCTCTAAATAAAGGTTTGTAGAAATAATCCGGATCTTTATTGGGAAATATTTTCCTCTTCATCCTTGCCAAATCAATATCATTTTCTAAAATTTCATTCTTTTCATCACTCAAGAAGGATCCGGCATCATAATACAGATCATAGGCGGAATTAAAATTTTTGGCTCTTTCTTCAAATACAGCCGCTGATCTAAGCTCTCTATATCTTGATAGAGGATTTGTAGGGCTGATTTTATTTGGTAGTATACCAAATACCAGAGAATCCTCCGGTAACTGATTTCGCTTTAATAAGCGTCTTTCTTGATTGGTAAGTTTTTTAGTTATGATTAGATTTTTTTCTCTGCCGGCTCGAGCAAGATCCCAAGTTCTATTTATATTTTCCCAATCCCAACGACCAAGATCTTCAACTTCCAAAACTATAGTTGCGATCTCAGATCGATTCGTAAAAAGCTCTCGCAAATTTAAACTGGACATCCCCTTATATGTAAATACAGGGAAACGATCCTCCAATAAAGAATTCGTTACAAAAAGAACATCGGTATCCAATAATCTATAATCTAAATTTTCACTATTGCTAAACTTTAATCTTGTTTCATCCTCCAGTTTTTTATCAGAAACCAATACAGTTCTCCACCTCCAATCAATTCCATCTCGGATCTTGGATTTATGAGCATCTGAGTCCTTTGTGATTAATTGAATCTTCCCGTTTGATTTTGAACTCGCATGACGATAAAGAAAACTACAGTTATCCGGGTTTAAAAACAGATTTTTATCATTCTGATGAATAATTGATTCAATCAACTCTTTTCTAGCTGACCTAGGATAAAAGTCAAAGGTCCTAGATGATGAATTTGTTCGCCAAATTGAATAGCCATTTCCATTGTCATAGCATCTAACAAGAGAATCCCCTGTTTTTAGAGAACTTGAATTGTATTTAATTTCAGAGTAATATCCGGAATAATTTTTATCTATCTGACTTATGACTTTCGTTTGGTTGATTAAAGAAGCTCTTAACTTTTCTTTTTCTCTTAAAAGATTCCCTATCTTAGATCTTGCGATTGCCCGGTTTTCAATTTCCCTTTGGTTCTTTAAAATAGATGTCAATATATTTCGATAGTCCTTGGTTGCTTTATCAAGTTCTAAATTGGAAAACTCCAATGATGAAAGAATTACATCTTTTTGAGTTTTTCTCTGCCGATGAATATCTCTGATTGGAGGGACATCCCAAGGACGGTTAGTCTTGATTGAATAATCTATAGATGTTCGGACTACTTCTTCCAAGATATGAGATGGAAGTTCCCATAAGATACTTTCTTCTGTGGATATTTTTTTATCCAATGTTGTTAATGAAGATTTTATATCTCTAGATTTGGATGAATTCGGTTGATAGCCTCCGAATGAAGTAAGTTCTAATTTAACCAAATCGGCAACAAATAACTCCTTTTCCAATCTAAATTCGTATGCATATTCCGAGGCTTCTTTTAGATAAGAATTTGCTTTTCTTAGATCACCCAATCTGATATGAATTCTTGCAACATTAAGCATATTTCTGATACGCATTCTGCGAGGAATCGGATCCTTTGAGAGTAGCTTTATATTGGGATCAATGTTACCGGGATTTTCCAGTAAGGAGAGTGCCAATCCATAGTTTAAAAATGCTAAGTGAAGATCCCCTGCAGTTTTATATAACTCGCCAAGATAAAAATAATTAAGCCCCAAAGTGATATCAAACCTTAGAAAATCTTTTCTGAATTTTTCCCTGCATAGAGAAAAATTCATATTTGCTTCGCAGTTCTTAATGCTTCTGTCTCGATGATGTATTAAAGAACTTTGGTTTTCATTTAAGATTTTCTTCCAGCGTTCTCTTCCTCTTTCATGAAGTGGTAAATTTTCAGAATAAGCGAATACTGAATTGGATTTTCTAACCAAGGCAGTTCTTTCCAATGATAAATCACCTGATTTACGGAATGCTTCTTCCATTTTTTGAAATTCTAGATATGCATTATAATAATCACCGGAATCATAATAAATCTGTCCCCGTAATGCATAAGTCTTTTGAGTTACTAGATTTCCCATAACCCATTTCTTTAATCTACGAGAAGATATATATTTTTCCCTGTTATCGATGGCGAGAAGAGCTTTTTTATAATCCTTCTTTTCGATGTGGTTATTAATTTCTATACTCTGAGTTAAAAGATTTTTAAAAGGAAGAGGGAACTCACCCGGGAACCTACCATCTCCCATTACTCTGATATTGTCAGGCAAGAGTACGCCCCAAAACTGATCAGCGATTGAAAAACTCCATGACTGAATGGAATCGGATTCTTCCACAAAACTATCTTTTGCTCTATTCAAAATACTCTCTGACTCTTTAAAACGACCTGTTTTTTGATATGAAATAGCGAGAGAATTCCATAAATTCAATTCATTTAAATTTTTACTGATTCTATTATGAGATAGAGCTTGCTGCATTGGAGCGATTGATTCTTCGAATTTACCCATTTCCATATAAGAAAGTGCTATCATTCCATTAATTAATGCTAACTTTCCTTTAACTTCGATAAATTCCGAATTACTCGCTAGATCAATTGAATCTCTCGAATCCCCTACCCGACCCAGAGATTGGTAGTATTCATTCTTTGTATAAATATTTAAAACTAATTCGAATTGTTCAATTGCTTTAGTGTAATTTCCTCTATACAAGGAGGATCTTCCATAATTATAATGAAACACTGCCTCTTGTCGATAGTCATCAAACTGTGCTTTAGAAACAATGAATTTACCATAATTCTCTACAGCTTCTCCTGATTCATTCGACCTTGGATAATTGCTAAGTAAAAAATAGTTATTTCCTAAATTGAGATTGATATCCGACAGAATTTTTTTATTAGGATATTCCTTGCCAAGAAATTCCAAGATCTGCGCGTATAGTTCAACATTTTCTTCAAAGTTTTTATCCGGAAAATATCTTTGGTAAGCGGACTCATATCTCTCTTCTTCTGTCTGCGACTTGGATTCTATCCTCTTGGCTTTTATGATGTCAACATATTGAAGCAACCATCCTAAAAGCTGATATGCATCGGGAAATGTAGGATCCGAAAACAATATCCATCTTAACTCGTACTCAGCCTTTTTATAATTTTCAAGAATTTCCAATTTTTTGGATTCTGTCATCTCACCTCTTTCGTAGAGTGCCGTTTCGTTAATAACAGATCGGTTGATTAAATAATACGCATGACCATAGGCTACAGCCAAGTTTAGATATGGACGATTCTTCTCTAGGTGATAATTAAAATATAAGTCTGATAACTGGAGAGCGTTTTCATGAATCACATCTTTCTTTCTTAAATCACGAAAGTCTCCCAATATCTTCAACGCATCCAATAAAGGAATAGATTGTACAAATGACATTAAATCGGATAAATTCCCCAATATATCCAAATTATCTTCGCCTAATATATTAATTCGATTTAATATCTGAGCTTCTTCTTTTTCTCTAAGGCTTCTCCCATATTGAAAAATTGTATCTATCATTTTTCTCTGATAATAAACAGCGTAATTACCATAAAACTTTTCTTCCGATAGATTCTTGGATTTAGCGAGTGCCATACCCAGATTATTGAAGTAATAGTGGAATGCAGCTTGTTGCAGGTCTCCCATTCTTTCATATTCTATGGCTTTATTTTCCCAATACAAAAACAAATAGGTGAGCTCATCACTCTTTATATCCGGGCTTATGATGGGATCATAAAATTCCATGAATATCTGAAGATGTCGAAGTGCAGTAGAATTATCTCCGAGGTCTTGGGCATTTTTATATTTCAAAAAATGTATATAAGAGAGTGCAGGGTTTCTATACAATCGAATATAATAATCTGTTTCGAAAATAGATTTCTGCCCTAGGGGATATAATTCCAGGTTTTCCGGGATTGGAATTAATCTATCCAAAACAGAAAGACTTTCATTGATATTTCTTCGATTCCGCAAATTTTCAGCTTTGATATATTCCAAGAATTGATTTAAAATAACCGAATTTTTGGGATTGGATTCAAGATTTTGAATATTCACGACATGCTTGAATACATCTTCCGGAGTCTTACCCATCAAAATTTTTGTATGTAAATCCTTAAGTATATCATTTACTTCATGTTTTCTGGTTGCGATAATTTCCGATTCTTGCGCCATGAGTTCTTCGTAAGCCAATATACTTTCTGTATAAAACTTGGGAATTTTAATCGAATCGGGCTTAAATTCAAAATTGCCATATTTATTTCTTACATCCCGGATGAGATGATAATTGGGATATTTCGATTGAATAGATTCCAAAGTAGCAACCAAATCTTTATATCTTCCGTTTGATTCTTCCCATTCACTTCTAAGATGTAAAAGTGCCGCATTCAGTTGTTCTCCGTTGTTTGGATCAATTGCTAGATCGGTTAATTGCTTACCTGTGTATTTATTGGAGTTGGAATTGATCTTTCCTTCAAAAAAATAACTGTACCCCACAGACATAGGATTATCTTCTTCTTTCAAATCGGAAATAAGTTGTCTTGCTTCTTTGGTTTTATTTTTGGATAATAGATATTCTATCTTTTTCGATTGAACCCTTGCTTGGTAAATCGGAAATAGTGGATCCTTATCGAAAAATAATTCAACACTATCCAAAGCAAGAAAGTATCTGGATTGGCTATCTTGAGTTCTATACTCCAGAGCGAAATTAAACTGCTCAACAATACCTTCCTGACGAGGAACAGAACCGGAGTATGGGATAAAATATATATTGATAGAATTATAAAGAGATGCAGAAAATAGAATAGAACCTCCGTTAAACTCAGAATATTTTGTGTCAAAAACCGAATTGTCACCGGACGTTAAGAATTTTTCTTTATTGGTACTAAGATCCTTTTGAACAATATAGCTCTTGTCTCTTTCATCTAAAACTCCATTTCCATTTGTATCTTCTCTAATAGATGTGTAATATAAATAACGATTGTCCTTGGATACAGAGGGCGAGAAATCCAATGAATAATTATTTGTTATACGAGAAACATTCCCGGAACTCAACTCCAAAGAATAGATCTCTCCATATTCAGAATCTCTATAAGACAAGAAATAAATCTTTTTTCCATCACCGGAGACAAAAGGAGATGATCCCCCTTGAGACGTAAGATTTTTCATCTTACCGGAATTTATTTCCATCATTACGAGATTTTGTATGCCCGGACTAAACCTATCCGATGAAAAAATAATCTTTTCTCCATCCGGCATCCATGTAGGATCAGTATCAATCACTCTCTGTTGGCTGTTTTGATTCTTCCAATCCGGGTTGGTGAGAACTCGGAAATTTTGATTGATGAATCTCTTGCCTCGAATAGCAGATTGTACCCATTTTTCCGGTTCCATGTTAAGAAGAACTAGATCACCTTCCGAATCATACTGCTCCGAAACAAAAACCAACTTAGTGCCGTCCGGACTAATTGCAGGTTTGTATTCTTGAGATGGGTGTTGTGTAACAGGAACTACTATGGAAGAGTTTAGATCACGAAACCAGATATCAAAATTACCGTCTTTATCCGTAGCATAAAATAGAAATTTTCCATCCTTACTTGTTGAGTTATAAAGATTGTTACCCCGTTGGATTGTCAATGGAAAAGGTTTATCATTTTGTGGATTAAAGTAATTGTTTCCAATCGCTTGATAATCAAAAGGTATTGGCTTAATCTTAACTGATGTCTTGAAGAATGCACATTGATTCATTCCTAGTATAACTAGGATAAGAAAACATTTCAAAACATCCTGAAAAGAAAGCATAAGAATCTTCATTTTGCTTCTTTTCGCTCCCATTTATTGGAACTGGCTTCATAGAACTCACCGTATTCCACAGAATTGAAATAATATTCCTTCATGGTTTTTTCAACTTCTTCTTTTGATCTATCTGCTTCCAAAGAAACTTGAATAGCAATGACTTCTTTTCGCGTCTTATTCACTCTATCCAATAATTCCTTAATTCTGGGCTCGGAGTACTCTTTGGGGAGAGAAGCATTTTTAATTCTCTTAACCGAACCATCAAAAGATTCTCCCACTACTCCTTGCAACTTCAATTCCTTAACTTCCGGAGTAAGATATGCCAATTTTTTCAATAGAATCAAATGATTTCTATCTGCTATGTCACCTCGAGTAACATCTCTTTCCCATAGATCCGAACCTGAAGAGGAAGATTTAATACTGGAGATAAGCCAACCATCCTTTTCAATTTCCTTATCTTCTCCTACCATCTGCCTCTCGGAAGCTGTTTGTGTTTGAGTAAACGTAATACCCGGTGCTTTCAAGCTACAAGCTACGATATTCATCATCATCAATAATATACAGAATAATATATCTTTCAAAAATCTTAATCTATTCATACATTTTTCCACTGTTTATCTATAACTCGCTATTTCAGATTCTGCTCTTTTTAAAAAGTTGGCAAGAGGCATTCTCTGTTGGCTGATTTTACTATCTTCCAAACTAACCATATAGGACAAAAGAGACCTCTTAAACAAAACATCCGCATATACTAAACCTTTTGATAATTCAACTTCAACCTTATCTACAGCATAACTATCGGTTATATAATTCATCAGAGCACCTTTGTTGGAGATTATATTCAATACGCTCTTACCGAAGTCTCTTCCAATTTGATAGATACTAAAGTATAAATTTAGATTTGGAATTGGATCACTTAGATCTCTACCCGAAAGATTTAAATCCGCTTTGATTTTTCCATTGTCAATACTTCTTTGAGCTTGGCGAGACAACAATTGCTTCAAATCGATGTCTCGGACCTGTATAGAACCCATAAACTCCATATCCTTCAGCGTGCCTGTTCCAAGATTTAAAAGTATATCCTTACCATATACCATTCCATCCAATATAGAGACCTTTAAACCATCGATAAATAAATAATTCTCTCTGTATTGCACACGTCCGGTAAGTCCGGGTCTATGTCCATTTGCAGTTACATAAGAAAAAGGAGTACCTGATATAGATGGATGAGTTCCAACCACACGATGAATACTTAGATTATCTCTTGGAATTCTTCCATAAGTCTTTATAAACCTGGTTTTATCACCTTCTATTAAAGATGAAGCCTTTTTCTTTGTTAGATCATGGTGGACAGGGATGTCCGCATTCAAGTTTTCTACAAGATATAATTTACAATCCTCGCCGGGACACAATCCCCTGGAGATAAGAACTCTTACGTTTTCAGTGACAAGCATTCCTTCCAAGATATTATCTACTATCTTGGCTTTCAAATTTATGTTACCTCTATAGTTAACACCTGTAGATAAATCTTTTTCCTGATCGGATCTAAGAAACAACTCCAAATTAAGATTTCCAAAATAAGAACCTATAGGAGGATTCTTTGCTCCGGGCTTTTGAAAAAGCTTTCCGGAGATATCCAATCCAAGTGTACCGGAAAATCCTCGTAGTGAGAATTTCCTTAAACCAATGGAGGATAATTCTCCCGGAGCAGATAGGTCAAGAGAAAGAATCCCGGTTAGATCATTTAAATTAATTCCGGGTATTCTTGACGAAATTTTCGCATCGTAAATTCGAGAATTAAGATCAAAAAAACCATTAAGTGCAACTTGAATGTTCTTGGTAATATTTTTTTCGATTGGGAGTATCGATTCTCTTAAAGGAAGTGGGAGAATAGGAACTAAATTTGTAAAATTTATATCAAGCTTAGTATTTGGAAGATCAATTTTTTTTCCGTCCTCTATATTCAATATCCCCTGCACGTTAAGTTGCATTGCTTGCCCGCCGGATGAATTCTTTGTTATTAAATTCAAATTTTCGATAGAAGCTTTATGCAGACCCCAAGGTTTATTGAAATTCAGCTTAAAATTGGAAACTAACTTGTTGTGAGAATTCCCTGATCTGGAACGATCCATAAAAAATCTAAATGTCGCCAAGTTTAGATTCAAATCTCCATTCAGTTCAGACATATTATTTCCTGTTAGCTTTAACCGAGAGTCCAAATTTCCGTAAACTGATTTGGCAAATTCATGTATCTGAACCCTATCTAAATTTAGTTCTAAATCGATGTTCGATCCGGGATTAAAAATTCCTTTTAGATTGGCGAAAAGACCATTGTATTCCACGCGAAATCTTCTAACCTGCAATTCTTTCAGAAGCGGTAACGGATTCGAAGCAGTTGGATCTCGCTTTGTATCAAAATCCAATAAGGCATATAAATCAATGTCCAGATATTTTGATGATATTTTTTGGGTTTTTTTCTGAAAAAGTAAATCTCTTCCTTTAAGTTTCCAATCCAAACTTAGGTTTTTTGTTGCACCGGATACTTCTAAAGGGCTCAATTCCAAGACCCCACCCAAGACCATTCGATCCATGGGAAGTTGTTCTAAAAGTTTGGATAAAGGTTTCAATTTTATATTAGAATCTGTTAGACTAAGATTCATCGTGCGATCGCCTGAAAATGGTCTTTCAATTTTTCCATGTCCATTTAGCCAGACATCATCTTGAAACTGAATTAACAGCTTCTTCAACCAAATCGAATCAGAATCTCGGTTATAACTCAAGTCATAATCCAATAGAAGATTATAATCAAATCTGTCCTTTCCCTTTTTTGAAATGGACAGATTTCTCCCTCCGATGTTCGCGTTCGAATTGAGAGAGAAATTTTGCCCTTCGCCTTCCTTTTGAATCAAAAAGGAGAAGTTCAAAGAGTCATCAATTTCCAATTGTTGATCAATATATCTTACATACAATAGAGATGTCGGATTCAATTCAAAGTGGATCCTATCGACAAGATCTATAGCAGTAATTGAAAAGGGAATATTCGAAGTTCTGTAAGTATCCAGAATAAACTTTAATTTGATACCACGAACTTCTAAATCTTTGTTAGACGAATTATCTTCATAGCGAAAATCAATATCATTTAAATTTAAGAGCGCATATAGGCTCATGGGTATGGGAAGAGATAACGAGTCGGTTTTCTCGGAAACAGATTCAGTTTTGGTGGGAGTTGATTCGCTATCTTCGGATGCCGGATTAAGAATCTCTAAGTAATTCCAGCTACCGTTTTTTTCTTTTAGGTGGATTTTGGTATTTTCTAAGCCTATCTCACGGATGGACACCCTTCCCACAAGTATAGCGGGTAGACTGTAAAGCAAGGCAATTCGGTCGGCAAGTAGAATCGGTGAATCGGAAACCGACCCCAAGGAACGAACAGATACATCCTTGATTTCAATTCCAAAAAATAATGAAAATCTTGTTACATTAGCTTTTAATTCAGCATTGCGGGTGGATGCAGAGAAAGCCTTTTCGAGAACAATCTGCCCCACCCAAGAATTGAAGATGATATGGTACAAAAGGAATATAGCCAAGGGAATCACTACCCTTTTCTTCAATAACCAACTGTATATACCTTTCTTCATAACATACATCCATTTGACTGGCTCCAATTATTTAAGACAGAAGGTGCTAAATCAATACTCGAAGGATTCCACAGCCTCTTCTAATGTCTTATAAATTTCGAATATACTCGCTAGTTTGGTGATTTCCATTAGATTCTCAATATCAGAATTCAAATTAGCGAATACAATTCTTCCATTCAAACCATCTATATGCTTGAAGATATTCAAGAATGTTCCCAGTCCTGCTGAATTGATAAAGGGCACTTTTTTTAGATCAACAATAAACTTGGGAACTTCTCCCTTCTTTATATACTGTTCTATCTTTTCTCCCAACTCAAATTCATTACCTGCCTTGATAGCTCCCTCAATCTTGATGATATGGACATCATTTTTACTTGTAACTTTAATCTTCATAACCCCGTCTAGTTGTTTTGCGATATATATTTCCGAAAAAAATCTCTTTGTAAAGTTATTTTCTTGGGAACTACCCAAAAAAATATCACTTTTTTGTAACCTAAGCCGCTTCAGACTGAGGAAATTCACCATTCGGATATGGTAGTTTTCCCCATTGGAATTTCATATTAGACAACTTTCGCCGAAGCTTAAAATGTTCTATCTGAAAAATGTCAGCTAATTCACTACCTGAATAGAGCCCATGATTGAGTATGTATTCTAGCCTTTTCAATTTCAACTCTTTTTTCTGTTTCCAATGAGAAACCTTGGTATCTTTTGGAAAATTCACAAGCTTGAATGTCAAATAATTCAATTCATCCAGCAATTTGCTTCTTTTTCTTGAAAATTTTTCTTGTTTTGAGTGATGATATGCCATGAAATTTCCAAAAAATTCTCCTCTCTTAAAAAAGTAATTCCGAAGTTCCTCTTCTACTTTCTTAATCATGGGAAGATCATGTTTTAAAACAAAAATACAATTC
>JAFIGA010000097.1 GCA_020831715.1 Leptospira sp.
CATTGACTTTTTCGAACTCTTTGTCTATGAAAATCGATTTTTCCTCGGAAAATACAATAGAAGGAAATAATAAAATACTGATTAATATAACTTTAAATTTTTGCATTTTTTATTTTCACTTATCAGACTTGGAACTTTTTATAACCCTTGAGTGATTTTTTAGTTCCTCATAATAAGATTTTATAAGATCAATATATCTTAGATAGCCAAGGATATTTTGTTCTTCATCCACAATGGCGATCTTATCAAGGTCATTCTCTACGATAATTTTCAAAGCCTTACTCATACTATCATTTGGTGTAACAGATGGAGTCATTTCAGAAAGATCTTCAATGGCGACCAAATTATCCAATACAACATCATAGTCATCTTCAGAAAGTTTCACCTTTCGAAGAGAAACTGTTCCGGCATATTTTTTATTCTCATCTTGAACAATAAAATCGCTGGCTTGAATCTTAACCGCTATCTTATCCAAGTCTTTCATCCTTAGTGATTGTTTCACAATAGCTTTCTTTCTATATTCCTGAAAAGAATCACCTATTTTCAATCTTTCCATAATGTCTTGGTTCATATCCCAGTGGTGAGATGGAGATTGGAATCTATTTTCCACTTGGTTCTTATATATAGAGAATCTATTGGACAAGACTCCAGTAATAACAGATACAATCATTAGCGGAGGAAGCAATGCATAGGAGCCTATCATATCACAAACCATAACCATACCTGCAATAGGTGCTTTTGCCACTCCTGCAAAAAAAGCTCCCATACCAACCAATAAGAAAGGTGCAATATCAAAATTGGATTCCGGTGAAATAATTCTTGCAACACAGGCAACAAATCCACCCAACATTCCCCCTATGAATAAAGAAGGACCGAATACACCACCTGATCCCCCGGAACCAATGGTGAATGCAGTTGTCACAATTTTTAAAAGAGCAATCAATAAAAACAATGCCGCCATAGAAACATTGGATTCCAAACCATAAAGAGGCTTTCCGTGAATTACATCCTGGAGCAATCCGAAACCTGTTCCTGTTAATTCAGGGATAGTATAAACAAAGGCTCCCACAATCAAGCCTCCTATACCCGGCTTTAAGATTGGATGAATCTGCATTTTTTTAAAAAATTCCTCAATGAAATTGAAAAATCTCACAAAGAAAAATCCAACCACATAACAAAGAATTCCTAAACCAAAATAGTAAACGAGATCTTCATAACTTTTTAATCCGACATCACCTACTTGAAAAACCGATCCCGATCCGGCAATTCCCGTAAAGACCAAATATGCTGAAACAGAAGAAATGATACAAGGAACCAAAGAGTCGCTTTCTATGTCTTCCTTATATATTACTTCTACTGCCGTTAAAGCGCCTCCAAATGGGGCACGGAAAATGGCACCCAAACCACCGGCAGTTCCAGCCAACAACAATGTTCGTCGGGCTCTTGCACCAACACCTAATAACCCGCCAATTGCTGAACCTATACCCCCACCAATCTGTGCAGTTGGACCTTCCTTTCCTGCAGAACCACCGGATGCCAATGTTATGATAGTTGTGATGGACTTAAAAAAAGGGACTTTGCCGGAGATTTTTCCTTCATTGTAATGGAAGGCATGAATCATTGCATCGGTTCCGGTCCCTTTCGCCTCCCGGCAAAATAAGTAAGTAATAAGTCCCGTAAGTAAACCACCTATTGCCGGTAGAATCAATAGATATTCACGATGAAATACACCAAGTGGTTCACCCAAAGAAGGCTCACCGGCTGGATGAGATTTATCCCAACCCATTAAGATAGTTTGGATATAATATTCTGCATGGCTTAGACCATAGTGGAATGCATAGGCTCCCAAACCGGAAAGAATTCCTATTATTATAGCATAAAGGTAGAGTGTCTTGGAGCCACGAATTCCAATCTTTGCTCTGATTTCTTCGACGAAAGCCATTAGCCCAATTTATGAAAATGAATGTTTTTGAAAAGTATTAACTTTTTTTCTTGAATCTATCGCCCAATTTCTTAAGATCTTGAGGTAGGATTTCTGTTTTTGCAGCTATTTTGTTTTCTTCTTGGATTTCTTGGTAAACTTCTGTCCGGTGAACGGATACATTTTTGGGAGCTTTGATTCCGATCTTTACCTGATCTCCTTTTATATCCACCAAGACTATTTCAACATCATCACCTATCATAATAGACTGATTGACTCTTCTCGCAAGGACTAGCATTTAATTAGTCCCTTCCATCATTCTATAGCGGACAGGGTGTCTGTCATCTCTAGAAATTAATTGCTTAGCTATATGTTTTTTTTTGTTAATTAAAATGGGACCTTGAAGATTTGCCGTCATCTCTTGAGGATTGTCATTGGGAATCGTGACTATGACAAATTTCAATGCATCATTCACCGATTCTAAATCTATTTCGGACAATTCGTCATCCGGAATCAAAGGCTTATATTCATCCAAAAATAATTCAGGCTGAATGACAATAAAAGCAAGACTTTTTTCTTGAACAGATTGTAACCATTTAAATGGTGAATCTTCACTTTCTTCAATCAATGCGAATTCTTTAAAATTTTCAAATCCCAATAAACCATCCGGAAATTCTAAAATCTGTTCCGGTTGAATCTGGATTTTTCCAAATGGTTTTGATAAAAGTTCTACCATGCTACCTCAAAAAATCCATCAGAGTGGGTTTGATTACTTTGGAGCCGACATTCAATGTATATTGGTGAATAGTTTCCAACCATTTTAGATTCATAATGGTCTCAGGAAAATCTATACTTTCATTCTTAGCCAAGAGTTCCTGCATATAACCTTTATCTTGTGCAACTCGTTGTTCATGTTGCTCCAAACGATTCATCCTTGCACCAACTTCAGCTCTATATCGTAAAATATTTTCTAAAGCAAGATCCAAATCACCTAAATCTCTACCACCGATTCTCTCTTGATCCTTTTGCACCAAATCATTTCTGAACTGAATCAACACATCGAATACCGATAGCCCGGTTACGGTTGCTGATTTGGCAAAATTATTAGGCGGTTCTCCATTGCTTGGATCCACCAATCCTATGTCTTTCAACACAGTTCCATCACCCATATCTTCCAACCATATTTGATGGGGAGCTGTGCTGGTTAATGAAATATTATCTTGTGCTAATTTATTCGCCTTAACTTCCAAGGGTGAATTGTTTATTTTATCAATTATATCATCAATTGTATCACCCACAGATACATGGATTTCCACTCCATCTATTTTAAATTTTTGGTCGGAAGTTGCTTGGTATCCTGAGTTATCTACCTTGGAAGTAACACTCATGTTGGTTCCCCAAAATACTTTATTACCGGGTATATTTACGGGAACATATTCTCCCTTTTCAATTTCTCGAATCTGCTCACCAATATCACCGCGATATTCAACACCTATGTATTGGTTTTTCAATTCCAAACCTTCCAATCCTTTGATCTTGGACTCTATAGGTTCGAAAGGAGGCCTCTCGATTACATGTCCACCAAATACAGGTTGTCCGGTAGCGTCTCTAGAATTGGCAAGATCAACTATAGCTCTTAAATGTTGGTCAATTTCTTTTCCAACTGCCACTTCCAATTCAAATCCTTTATCACCTTGATATATACCATTAGCTGCTTGTACTGCTAAAACTCTAGCTCTCTGGAATATTTCACCCATTCTATCCAAGACACCATCGATATGTTTGAGACGCTCATATCCATCGGCGATATTTTCATCAAATTGATTTAGCTCATTCAATCTGGATCGAAAGAACATTTGATTGGTTGCAACACTTGGATCATCGGATGGTCTCCTGATTTTCATACCTGTTGCCAATTGGTTCTGTGTTTCATCGAAAGAAACTTGATGTCTATTCAAGTTTCTGATCAATGTGTTATTTTGCATCATATTGGTAATTCGAATCATGATCTTAAGCTCCTAATCGATTGATGATAGTATCTAACATCTCATTCATGGTTTGTAACATTTTTGCAGACGCATTATAAGAATGTTGAAACTGAACCATATTTGCCATTTCCTCATCCAAGTTCACACCCATTACAGATTGTCTCATGTTCTCCAACTGAACCATCAATTCAGACTGGGTTCCATATTCTTGCTTGGATTCACTTGCTTCAGTGCCAAGCTTGGAGATCAATGAATTGTAAAAATCATCTGTAGTTCTTGAGTAATCGAACATAACGGGCTTTTCTCTAAGTGCACTGGCAATCAACAATGCATTGCTTCCATCCTTGTGCCCATTAGGTGAGTTATAATCCCCTGTGCCGCCTACATCTTTTCCTCTAGCAGCGGCAATATTTGCCGGGTTATTTCTTACAGCCTCACTCATCTTAAAATGAGAGGATGGATTGTAGTGAGGCGTGAGAATTATATCTTCGGGAGTAGACTGAAATTTTCCTATCTCACCAAGTCTTCTCGAATCAAATGCTCCATTTGCTCCTGATGCAAAAAGTAGTCCTGCCATTCCAACTAATAATTCTCCGGAATCCTCGAGGTGGCGAATCTGGAAATTTTCCTTTGGCATTCCGGGAACAGTTGTTGCTTTGAATGAAAGTTGATTGTCTTGATTCATATAAGCAACAACGCCTGCTTCAGAACGATTCACTCTTTTTATAACATCATTTAAAGTATCATCCACACTATAAGGAACCAAAATCTCTTCTTCCTTAACACCCGGCTTTATCAACTTTATGGCACCATTGATTCCAATCGGACGATCTGCATCAATGGAAGTTCTACCGTTCACACGAAATATTGCTGTGCGGTCAAGTTGTCCATCACCATCTGTATCCACTTCTCCGAAGCTATTATTGGAAAGGGATCTAGTTTCAAAAAAATCAAGATTCGTGGTTCCATTCAAACCAAATCCATCTCTATGTATTTGGTTCACAACGTCCATGGTATTAATTGCAAGAGCATCTACTTGGGAAATCTTTTCGATTGCAATCTTGTCTCGAACTTCCATCAGCGCTTGTAAGCTACCGCTCTTAAGAAGGATATCTTTTCCTGTTTTTTCCCATCTTAAATCCACCATTCCATCTTTGTCTGGATTTCCATGAATTTCAATATTCTCACGCTTTTGACCTTGAACCAAAATCTGTTGTCCAATGAAAACCATAAGTTCGTCTTCATCGCTTCTACCGATATTAATATCAGTTATTCCCGATAATTCTTGAAGCAATGCATCTCTTCTATCATATAAATCGTTAGGCATATCACCTAGGGCTTCCGATTTACCGATTCTTTCATTTAAAGTTCGTATACTTTCTGCTATACCGTTGAGTTTATTGGCCGTAGCCTCAACTTCGCGATTGGCTTGTCTCTGTAATTGGAACAACTTTCTGTGAACATCTTCCATTCTGGATCCAAGTCCTGCCGCTTTTTCTTGAACAACGGATCTGTGTGCATTGTCTTCCGGATAATTTGCAAGATCTTCCCATGAAGACCAGAAGCTATCCATCAATGTTCTCAAAGTATTACCGGTAGGTTCATTGAAAACATTTTCCATCTGCATTAGATAATCATTCTTCTTGGACCAATATTCTTTATGGGAAGATGTTTCGATAATTCTATCGTCTATAAAATTATCTCTAATTCTCTCAATGCTACTGATTCGTGATCCTTGTCCAATTTGTCCGGCTACGTGAGCTCGATTCAAGGAGGGTTCATAAATGGGATCATTCGAGACAACATTGGCGCGTTGTCTTGCATAGTGCTTATTGTCCGCATTTGAGATGTTATGTCCCGTAGTTTGGAGTGCTTGTTGTGCGGAAGAGAGTCCCCTCTTCCCTAATTCGATTCCTGAAAATGTAGATCCCATATTTTCCTCCTATGCCGCTACGCTGATGCGTCCAAAACTAGTGCTCTTGACTTGGTAATTCCTGATTTTGATTTAGTTTGTGGGCTGTAGGTCGTGTCCGATCCTGCTTTTTGCATCTCTTGAATAGTCTTTTGTAACAAATTTTGTCTAGTCTGTATAAGTTTTTCGTTTATTATAATTGCATCTTTAAGTTTATGAACGGAAGTTTTCAATTCTGTGGCGAAGGATTTCAATTGAAAGTTAGAATCTCTATCTATTTTGTTTAAAAAATCTGTTAAGGTTATACCATCACTGCCTGTTTCAAGATTATTCTTTTTATATACTTCCTCTATAGAATTCATACGAACTCTCTCCAACTCGGAAGCATTCACCATAAGGTTATATGTTTCTTTTGCCAAGGATTGAAGAGCCTTTCCATTAGCGGAATTAACAGCTTCTCTTTTTTCCAATTCCAATTGCAGTAGCCTATTGTACAATACGATTTCTTGTTCAAATAATTTACAAAGTTCATTTACCCAGTCGCCCATATTTCCCTCCTTGTTTATCATCGACGTATTTCAAAAATTGATTAGATAGAAAAGAAAATCTTTCTATTTAAAATCCTTGTCAAAGACACCAAATAAGAAAATTTGATTCATGTGGATACTGAAAAGTCAGAAATGACAACAAAACTTCAAGACGGGCAGATTCGAAAACTTCTAAGCCTCACCCATATCAGCGCCATGCTGAATTCAAACCTGGATATTTACCAGCTTATGTCCCTAATCATGCTATATTCCAAAGATCTTTTGGAAGCTGAGGCAAGCTCCCTGTTCCTTTTGGAGAAAGAAGATAATTTCCTGTATTGCGAAGTGGCTCTAGGCGATAAGGGTGAAACTATTCAAGAATATGCTCGACTTGAATTGGGCCAAGGAATAGCAGGTTGGGTTGGAAAGTTCAGAAAGTCAATTCTTTTGGAGAATGCCTACGATGATGAACGTTTTGACCGAAGCTGGGATCAAACGACAGGCTTTGTTACTAAGTCTCTAATCTGTGTTCCTCTTTTTGTAAAAGATCAATTCATTGGAACACTTGAGGTTATGAACAAAACCCAAGACCGAGTTTTCGACAAATTCGATTTAGAATTGCTTCAAACACTTGCAGAACAAGCGGCTGTTGCCATTTATAATTCACAGCAACAAGATACACTAAATAAGAGACTCCTTGAGTTATCGCTACTTTATGAATTCGAGAAGAAAATTACAAATGAGAAAAACCACCAAAAGCTGGGATTCTGGGTATTAGATAGAATATTAGAATACTTAGATGCGAAATCAGGCACAATTTATCTCATTGATGAAAAAGATCAGAAACTTTCAGCCTTGGCAGCTCGTGGAATTCCGGAAGACCATATAAAGTCCTTAAGCTTGAATGTTGGAGAAGGTATCGCCGGTTGGGTAGCACAAGAAAGAAAGAAATTATTGATACAGAATCTGGACTATGATCCTAGATATAAAAAAGATTTGGGATTTGTCTTCGAATCCAAATCTCTGATAACGGTTCCCCTAGTAACAGAACAGGACTTACTCGGAGTAATTAGTATCAACAACAAAAATAGTGGATTTGCTTTCAACCATAATGATCTTCATATGCTCGAAGCTATATCCAATCGACTTGCAATATCATTTCAGAATTACTTTCTGTTTAAAAAAATCCAAGAGTCGGAAAAAGAAAGAGAACGAGCTCTTCGGGTAATGAAAGAAGTTCTACCCACCTCAACTCCAAAAATCAAAGGATTGGATATTGCAAGTGAATACAATCCTTATGATCAAATTGGTGGAGACTTCTTTCAGTTTTATCCAATTGATGATCATAAGATCGGCTTGTTCATTGCCGATATATCAGGACATGGTTTGTCCGCAGCTCTTTTGGCTCTTATGGCACATTCCATGCTATCTACATTCGACAAGTTGGTTTATACTTCTCCCAGTGTCTTATTATCCGGATTAAACAGTTATCTGTATAATAAAATGGCAGGTAATTTTCTTACAGCCTTCTATGCTTGTATAGATACCGAGAAAAATGAAATTGTCTATGCCAATGAAGGGCATGCGTTTCCGTTCTTAAAAAAATCCAATGAAAATCATTTAACGGAATTAAATTCAAGAGGGAAATTAATTGGTGTGGTTCCTCAATTGGTTTTCGAAGAAGAAAAAACAAGCTTTAACAAAGGAGACAAGTTGGTTCTTTTCACGGATGGACTATTGGAAACATCCCAAGATGGAAAGGCAATCCGCATAGAAGAAGACCGATTCGAAGAAGAAATATTGGAACTTAGCAAACTATCAATATCCCCCAAAGAATTGATAAAGAAATCACTCGATTCTATCAAATCCTTGCCCGGATTCAAAGGGTTTCACGATGATGTGACTTTTATAGCGGTGGAGAGATTATGAGCCGAAGAAGAGATAAGCAAGTTATTGGTCTAGCACTGGGATCAGGTTCAGCAAGGGGATGGTCTCATATTGGAGTCATTCGCGAATTGGAAAAAAGAGGAATCTGTCCGGATATTATCTGCGGAACATCTGTCGGTTCCATAGTTGCAGCCGCATACGCATCGAATCAACTCGATGACTTGGAAGCATGGGTTAAAACCCTGGAATGGAAAGACATTGTAGGATTCATGGATCTAAATTTTGGCGGTGGTGGAGGTTTATTCAAAGGGAAAAAACTTTTCGATTATATGCGAGAAAGATTTGGAGAATTTAACATTGAAAATCTGGATAAAAAGTTTGGAGCGATAGCAACAGACGTAGACACTGGCTTGGAAGTATGGTTGCGAAAAGGGAAGCTTCTCTCTGCTGTTAGAGCATCAATATCCCTACCGGCTATTTTCACACCAGTATTCAGAGACGGAAAATGGCTTGTCGATGGAGGTTTGGTAAACCCTATACCCGTATCTCTCTGCCGTGCTATGGGAGCAGAATACACCATTGCCGTGGATTTAAATTCTGACTTATTGGATGCAACACCATCTCCCAGGGAGTTGGAACAAAAATCCTTGGAGGAAAAAGAAGCATCAGAGAAGGAAATGGAAGAAAATTCTGAAGGAAAAGGAGAGCCTTCATTTTGGACCGCAACTAAGGAAAGAATCACATCCGGCTTCTGGGGAAGTGAAATTAAAGAATCCTTGGACAAGGAAAAAGACGATCGTCCATCAATGATAGAAATTATTTCAAAATCAGTTAACATAATGCAGATTAGAATCTCCCGTAGTAGAATGGCAGGAGATCCACCCGATGTCCTCATTACGCCTAAGTTAGGCTATATGGGGTTAATGGAATTTCATAGAGCCAAGGAAGCTATCGACGAAGGTAGAGCCTCAGTCGAAAGAATTGACTCTATGTTGTAAATACGAAAGTCTATAAAATCTTAATGATTGTGTCCGCCCGGTCCATGAGCATGTCCGTGTTCCAATTCCTCAGAAGTTGCTTCACGGATGGAATGTACTTCCACATCAAAATTCAAGGTCTCTCCGGCTAATGGGTGATTCCCATTCATTACGACATTTTCACCCATGATTTCTTGAACGAATAAAGATACAGAACCATCCTCTGTTTCTGCTCTAAATTGCATCCCGGGAACTAAATCTTCATCGGGAGGAAAATTGGTTCTAGGAACTTGATAAACCAATTTTTCGTCGTATTCGCCATAGGCATCGGCTGGGGGCACAACAACTGTCTTTTTATCGCCAATTGTCAACCCTTCCATTTCTTTTTCCAATCCAGGAATAATATTCATATAACCATGAAGATATTCCATAGGCTCTTGAGACTCGTCTAGAGTCTCTCCTTGATTGTTGCGTAAATGATAAGCAAAGCCAACAACTTTGCCTTTTTCAATATTCTGAGTCATAGTGTCATACTAAAGTTTTTTTAAAAAATTACAAGCATAGTTTCCTTGACAAATTTTCGGAAAAAGGCAGATTGAGGTTACTTCGTATGAGCCTAATCACTGCCCCCACCCAATCGACTAAACGAAACACACGAGAAAAAATAATGGAGGAAGCTTCCATTCTTTTCATGGAGAAGGGCTTTAGTGCGACTTCGGTGGATGATATCCTAAATAGAGTTTCCATTGCCAAAGGAACATTCTATCATCATTTTATTTCCAAAGAGGCACTACTGGAAACCATCACGGATAATCTATCCAGAATAGGATTCGATGAAATTCTCGAAAGAATGAAACTGGCAAAACCGGAAAATCCCATTTCTAAACTCAATTCTTTATTTCGGGTTAGCATGGAATGGAAAGATGATAACATAGAATCAATGATGTATCTAATTGAAGCACTCTATAAAGATACCAATACCAGCTTACGAATTTCCCTCCGAAATAAATCCAGAAAATTGAATATTCCCCTCTTCGAAGAGATATTATTAGAAGGAAAAAAGAAGCAGGATTTTCAATTTGATAATAGTTTCTTGACAGCAGAGATGATTATAATCCTACTTGAAGGTCTTTCCGATCATTTAACAGAAGATCTCATATTCAATTCAAATGTACCCAGTACAGAAGTGATTCAAAATTACCAAACTGCAATAGAAAGACTATTGCTCTTGTCACCGAATAATATCCGGCTTATAGATTGGAATTCCTACAAGTCAATTAAATCCAAAATTCAATTGTACAAGCAAAATCAAACCAATAAAAAATCCCTACCAAACTATTCCTAGTTTTGACACCTTATCTTTAAAATCCGGATCCTGAGCTAAAGTCAAGCCTATCGCTAGTTCCAAAGATTCCGCTACAATTTTTTGCTTTGGACTTTGTTTTTTTAGTTCGTCTAAAATTTTTCGAACATCTTTCAAAGACTCCTTTGCAGTATTGGCATTGCCGGACTCTAGGGATTTTTTAAATCCCATCCATTTGACACTCAATTCTGTTGAAGGGATATCGTCATCCTTCCATTGTCCGGATAATTCTTTTCGATACATAACCAAATCCCAGATGCCATTGTAAGCATTGAATCTATCTTCTTCGTCTCTCAGAAGTTGAGTATAAGATGTACGGTTTCCAATTGCCAAGGATTGAAGTGAGTTCAAAACATCCGGGCTATCCTTATAGCATTCATAAAATATGCCACGTTGCAACTGTTCCTTTGTTATATGCTTAGCTTGAACCAAAAAATTTACATCCGATAAAACTCGAGATCCTAAATTATCATTACAAGCCTGAATCACTCGATTGTAGCGAGTAAAAATTTTTCCATCATTTCCCATCCGCTTTTCCATATCGCTTAAATTACCGGAGCGAATTGCCATGTTTTGAAATAGGTTTCTATAATAATTATTCTTTGGTTCTTTTTTATAGGCAATTGCAGCTGCTGTATAGGCACGCGGTAGATCACCGAGATTCTTATAAAGAATTGATAGGTTCGCGCAAGAAAGACCGGACGCAGAGTCTGACCATCTACAACGTGTTTCAAGTGAACGAACTGCCTGCTCTCTAAGTGCACCTTCTGCATAAAAATCCAAGATTATTTTTTCATAGAACAATAAGTCATCCAATTGAATTGGATTTTTCGACCCTTTTTCCGCATCCAAACTCAAGGATAGTAGAATGCTAAAAAGAAAAATAACTGCTATTTTTAGGATTTTTTCTGGTTGCCTAATATATTTTATCATAGTTTACTGATTCAAGAATACTAAACAGGAAATGGGAAGCAACTTGAAAAAAATTTCTTATATAATTTACATCTTTTTGATTACAATGATCATGGCAGGGACATTTTCTTTCTGCGAACCGGAAGCAAAAAAACGCCC
>JAFIGA010000102.1 GCA_020831715.1 Leptospira sp.
CGGTTCCAATTTTGCCAATGATGGCAAGTATGATATCTTTGGATGTGACCAAATCGGAGATCTTTCCCTCCACTCGTACTTCCATTGTCTTGGCTCTGGACTGAACTAGAGTCTGCGTGGCAAGAACATGTTCTACTTCGCTGGTTCCAATTCCGAAAGCAAGAGCACCGAAGGCTCCGTGAGTAGATGTATGTGAATCCCCACAAACAAGTGTCATACCTGGTTGAGTCAGACCCAACTCGGGTGCTATTACGTGGATGATTCCTTGGTCGGGATGTTGAATATCAAAGAGAGCAATGCCATTTTCTTCACAGTTCTTCTTGAGAGTTCTCATCTGAATTGCAGATACAGGATCTGCAGAATCATAATCTCTCGTTCTTGTAGAAACATTATGATCCATTGTAGCAAATGTTGCATCCGGTCTACGAACTTTCCGCCCTGTTATGCGAAGACTCTCGAAAGCTTGTGGACTTGTTACTTCATGCACCAAATGGCGATCTATGTAGATCAAGGAAGAACCCTCGTCCTCGTGGACTAAATGGTCTTCCCAAATTTTTTCAAACATGGTTTTCATACGAAAATGGCTCCTATTACCATATTCCAAAAATTGCCCCCCTGCGTAAAGGCAATTATACAGGGGGGAATTCTTGAAAAAAAGAAAATTAACTCAGTGCCTTGATACGCTTCAATGCCTCTTCCACATCTTCTCTTTTGCCAAAGGCAGATAGTCGGAAGTAGCCTTCTCCGGCAGGACCAAATCCCGAACCGGGTGTTCCTACAATCTGGGCTTTTTGCAATAGAAAGTCAAAAAATTCCCAGGAAGTTTTGCCCTTGGGAGTTCGCAGCCAAATATAAGGTGCATTGTTTCCACCGAATGTTTCAAATCCCGCTTCATTCAAACCCTTTTGGATCATTGCCGCATTTTCCATGTAATACTTTACATTTGCCTTGATTTCTTTTTTCCCTTCTTCAGAAAAGCAAGCTTCCGCTCCCTTTTGAGTAACATAGGACACACCATTGAACTTGGTGGAATGTCTACGATTCCATAGAGTGTTGATACTCACTGCCTCACCCGATTTTGTCTTGCCCTTCAATTCTTTGGGGATAACAATATAGGCACATCTGAGTCCGGTAAATCCTGCCGTTTTGGAGAAGGATCTAAATTCCATAGCTACTTCCTTGGCTCCCGGAATTTCAAATATGGAATGCGGAATGCTATCATCTTGGATGAATGCCTCGTATGCCGCATCAAACAAAATGATTGCATCGTTTTTCTTGGCATATGCAACCCACTCGGTGAGACGTTCTTTGGTAGCGACCATTCCGGTTGGATTGTTCGGATAACAGAGATATATGAGATCCGGTTTCTCGGTTGGAAAATCGGGTTGGAAATTATTTTCCGCCTTACAAGGCATATAGATGATGTTTTTGTATCTACCGTCTTCGCCTGCCTCACCTGTTCTTCCTGCCATGACATTGGTATCCACATAGACCGGATAAACTGGATCGGTTACGGCAATTTTTGCATCCGTAGAAAAGATTTCTTGGATATTTCCGCTATCGCATTTGGAGCCATCACTCACGAAGACTTCGTCTATTCCAATATCTACTCCTCTGGGTTTGAAATCGTTTTCTATAATTTTGGAGATCAAAAAGTCGTATCCTTGCTCGGGTCCATAGCCATGGAAGCCTTGAGATGTGGACATATCATCTGCGGCTTTTTTCATTGCTTCCACGATGGATTTGGAAAGTGGAAGTGTGACATCACCAATTCCCAGACGTATGATTCTTTTGTCCGGATTGGCTTCCGAGTAGGCACGGACACGTCTTCCGATTTCGGGAAATAGGTATCCTGCTTTTAATTTGAGATAATTTTCATTGATATTTGCCATAAATGGAGTTTTCTTCCTTTGTAATTTGGTTTCCAAGACCAAATTATTTAGAATCATGATAAAAAACAGGAAAATTTTTTTACCACAGAGACATTTGGAACACAGAGAAGATAAGAGTTTTCGGGGAGCTTGCTTCATGGGATTCATTGGGAGCTTAACCTTTCTCTTGCTACAAATGAAATAGCAGATTTTCCATACGAAGTTTAGATATAGCCATAGAGATAGAAGAAGACTATACCAAGGTGGAAATATTCAATGCAACTAACTTAGGCTATTGATAATTTTAAAATATATAAATATCTACCGGCTTACAAAAAAAATTTGACATAATTTTTATCGATTAACCCTATGTTATATAAGGTATAAATAAAAATGAAAAAAATTACACTATTGCTATTAATTGGGATAACCGTTCTGGTATCGACTTGCTCCCCACGGAATAATGAATCTACAGAAGAGAAAGAGGCACAAAGAAACGAAACATCTTCTAATGTGGATAAGAAAGAAAAATCCTTACCGACACAAGTTCAAAAAGAGGAAACCAAAAAAGGAACCAAATTGGGAAAATGCCAAGGAATCTTGAATTGGAACGATGCTATGGCAAAATGCAAAGATCAAGGAAAGAGACTCCCCACAAAAGAAGAATTAATGGATATGGCATTAACCATGGAGGTTTTTTCAGGTTGTGTCGAAGATGAAGATGATCATACCACAATTCTGTATAATTGGTCTTCCATTGAGACCGGAGAGAGTAAGGCATTCATGATTGGCGTAGGTTATACAGGTGATGGACCTTATTCCTCACAAGTATCCAAATCAGAAAAATTTTTTGTAAATTGTATGGAATAATTCCCTTAATTCATTGCACTAACAAGTTAAGAGAATTTTTCTTATTCTCTAAATCTTATTCACCCAGCACCAAATTGTAAATTGTGGTGCTAGGTTTATCCGGTATCAATGAAAAAAAATTTGCCACATATAAACGCTGATTTGCGCAGATGGCAATATTTATCCTGCTGGACTAAAAAGTTGACAATTAGAATCATGAAAAAAATCACCTTTCACTTAGAGAGATTATATGACAAATTCAAATGCAAAATTACCCTTGGAAGGAAACAAATTCCTCATCACCGGAATCACCGACTCGGGATCTCTGGCACTCAAAATTGCAAAACAAGTAATGGCAGAGGGAGGAACTGTAGTATGTTCCGGATTGGGATTCACTCCCCACCACAAAGGCCTTTCGGAGAAAGCAGAAAATTTTCTTAAAAAAACATATGCAAGCTTTGAAGAAACCATCCAAAAAGAATTGGGTAGCGATGTAGAAACTTTTCCTCTCGATGTTACCCTTGATGATTGTATGGAAGAATTCGGGAAAGAATTACTAAAGAAAAATATCCAATTGGATGGCTATCTTCACTCGATTGCTATGGATAAAACCATTCGTCCGGGTTCCACAGTGAAGCCACTTTTGGATGTGACTAAAGAGGAATTCTTCCAAGCTATGGATGTGTCCGCCTATTCTTTGATAGCGCTTACAAGAAGCCTTGTGAATTGCAATGTCTTGAAAAACAATGCATCCATTCTTGCTCTCAGCTACATCGGTGGGGAATTCATCACGCAGCATCCTTACAAAAACATTGGCGTGGCAAAAGCCGCACTCGAACGCATAGTTAAAGAACTTGCATTTGAACTGGGAAAATCCAAAAATATGAAAGTCAATGCAATCCGATTTTCAGCATACACAGGAAGTAAGGCAGGTTCGGCAATCCAAGGCTTGCAAGAGGCATGTGATTTTTCACATGACCAGAGTCCACTCGGAAATGCACAACCTGAAGATCTAGCCTATGAATCGGCATACCTACTCAGACCATATGGAAGAGTAACAGGAACCATTCGGTACGTGGATGGGGGCTATCATATCCGAGGCTAATATTTTTCTTGCATCGATTTAGATTTTTAGGAAAATTAGACGATGGAAATATTTTCAGAGCTATCACAGACGTTTTTTAGCCCTATGGTTCTTGCCTTTCTTTTGGGGGTAATTGCGGCTGTGGTGCGCTCTTCGTTAAAATTTCCGGAAGGACTATACATCGGGCTTACGATCTATTTGCTTTTTGCCATCGGACTGAAAGGAGGGCTGAAGCTCTCTGATGTGAGCTTTTTTGACATTTTAGTCCCCTTTCTCCTCGCAATTCTTTTTTGTATTTTAACTCCTATTTGGTGCTATGCATTGCTTCGCAAATTTGGAAAGATGGATACACCAAATGCGGCGGCAATTGCCGCGCACTATGGATGCGTGTCGGCTGTGACTTTTTCTGCCGCTATTGGGTATTTGGATACGCAAAAAGTAGAATATGAAGGTTATATGCCGGCACTTCTTGCCATCATGGAAATTCCTGCTATCATTGTGGCACTCTTCATTGCAGGAAGACACAGCACTGATAAGAATTCTTCTATGAAAAAAATTCTCCACGAACTCCTTACCGGCAAAGGAACCATACTACTACTGGGTGGGATTTGCATTGGTCTTTTGACCGGCAAGGACGGGTATGAAAAGGTAGCACCTCTTTTTGATGCTCCATTTACCGGAGCTCTAACCTTGTTTCTCTTGGACGCAGGAATTGTTGCGGGAAAAAAACTCTCCGAGACATTCAAGGCTGGTTTCTTTTTGGTGGCATTCGCAATCCTTGTCCCCATCATTCATGGATTCTTGGGGATTGTCGGAGCCTATGCCATTGGCATGAGTATGGGAGGTGCGGTTGTATTTGGCACCCTTACTGCTTCGGCGTCCTACATCGCTGCACCCTCTGCTGTGAGGATTGCCCTTCCCTCGGCTAGCCCTTCTTACTATCTCACAATGGCACTTGCCATTACTTTTCCTTTCAATGTTACGCTGGGAATTCCTATCTATTACAATATGGCAAAATGGATCTACGGGGTATAATCATGAATTTGGAAAAAAGAAAATTAGTCACCATCATTATTCTGGATTCATTGGAAAGAGATGTCTTGGATGATCTAAAGTCCTTGGGTGTTAGCGGCTATACATCCAGCCCGGCACAAGGAGAAGGTCTATCTCATATCCGAGACAGTGCCTGGGAAGGACAAAACCGAAAGATTGAAACCATAGTAAAAGACGATACCGCATTCAAAATCATGGAAAGAATGTCCGAAAAATACTTTGAAAAATACAGCGCGATAGCATATCTATCCGATGTGGAAGTTCTTAGAAAAGAACGATTTTAAATTTTACCCTAAAGCTTTCTCTATATAGCCGACCCCTTTAATTTCACCACCATAGTGCGGGATGAGGTGAATGTGAATATGGGGAACTGCCTCGGCTATGCTGATTGTATAAATCTTTCGGGGACTGTGATGAGTTTGGATGTATTGGGTAGCTTTTGCCACCCATTGACCGTAGCTTATTAGATGGTTATTTAATTCTATCCAAGAACAGTAGTGACCTCTGGGTTCCAAGTATAGATAGCCAGGTAGGTTCTTGGTATCCGGTGCTCTTCGGAGCACCCAGAGTTCATCGTATTCGACAATGGATGGGTGAGTATCCAACTCATTGTGTATCTGACAGATGGGACAATTTGGTTCAAAGGGCTGGGGCAAAGAACTCACGGTATCTACCTCAATATTTCCAAACGAGTATTCATTGGATTATCCAAAGTCTTTTTTGAGTAAGAGACAGAGAAGAACCAT
>JAFIGA010000106.1 GCA_020831715.1 Leptospira sp.
AAGTCATTATCCCTTGCAATTGGACTAAACTCATCAAATGAAATTTTGTATTCCGGACCAAAAGATTCCAATCTCTTATCTAATTTCACTTCTCGAAGATATCCTTGCCAGGAGATCATAGTTCTTCTTTTGACTCGAAAAACCTTCCATTTAGCTTTATTGATTTTATTTAGAATACTTTTCGCTTTCGGATCAATTTTAATTGATTTATCAGTTTTCAATACCTCCCAACCGGTACAGGTCTTCCCTTTTGACGTGGTGTATGTGTTATCAAACAGAACGAAAAAACAAAATAAGTAATTCAAAAAAATAGACGCATCCTCGGTTATCTCCGAAGGATGCAAATCGATATCATCGAATACTCCGGCAAAAGTCTCCCTGGATATATGGAAGAGCTCAGGATATTTCTCTATAAAATAAGGATAAACTGTTTCGAAACCATGGGCAAATTGCATACAAGTATTTTGAAAAAGTATGACTGATTTTGTCTATAGAATTATTTCTTAGCAATCTCATCCAATATCTGCTTAAACACATCCGGGCTTTGTGCTCCACTGAATGCATATTGATCATTGATGATAAAAAATGGTACTCCCGTAACACCTAATGATCGCATTCGCTCTTCTTCGATTACAGTGTCCTGCAAACATTCATCTTCTTTCCAAAATGATTGCAACCTGTCTTCCGGAATACCAACTTCTCTAGCCATTGCATTCAATTTTTCCGGATCTGTTAGATTTTCATTCTTGGTAAAATAAGCATCAAAGAGTATATACCCCATTTCTTTTTGGATGTCAAAGTCTTTAGCTAGACGAATCAACCTGTGACAATGCAAAGTATTGGGTTGTTGTACACCGGGTAGAAATTCCATCTGAATTCCCACTTCACTTGCCGCCTTCTTTGTTCTATCAATTATAACCTTCATTTTTTCCGGACTACCAAATTTTTGACCCAAGACTTGGTCTCTAGGTTGACCGTCCATGGGTAGAGTCGGATCCAATCGAAATGGTTTCATCTCGACTTCTAATTCGGTTCCCGGATTTTCTTTAAGCCACTCATTGGAAGCCTTGTCCCAATTTACTTTACCGATATAGCACCAGGGGCAGACAACATCGGAGACAATTTGAACGATAAGCTTCATAAAGATTAGACTAAAACTAGCAACAAACGATCCAAGCTAGATTACCGAAAAAAAAATTGGAAATTGTTCAGTTGAGCGGGAACAAAATCAGCTTTCACTGAGGGATCATCTTGCCAATACTTGAAATAGACCGAGATTGATATAATAATTAGTCCGTCCCATTTTTTGCTTTTTCAAGAGGCCTTGTTTACAAAGCTCCTCTAAATATTTCGCGGCAGTAAGCCGACTCACTCTTAGATCCCTCTCGATAAATTCTATTTTAGTATAAGGATGATAGAATAAATTATTAATTAAATCTTGGCTATAGAATTTACAAGACTTTCTGATTCTATGTTTATAATCCAACATAACTTGTTTGATAGACTGGATGGTTTCAATGGTTTGCTTGGAAGTCTCCTCAACACCTGTCAGTATAAATAAGATCCATGATTCCCAATCCTGAGTATTTCTAACACCTTGCAACAATTCGTAGTATTGAGATTTGTTCTTGATAATATACCTACTCAAATACAAAATAGGAAGCGTAAGAAGATCTTTCAATACAAGATAAAGAATATTGATGATACGACCAGTTCTTCCATTTCCATCATAAAACGGATGAATGCTTTCAAATTGGTAATGGATCACTGCCATTTTGATCAAATCATCGACCTCAGACAAACTATCATCATTGATGTACGCCTCCAAATTTTTCATCAAGATTTCAATCTCATCCAACCTCTGTGGTGGCGTATAAACAACTTCACCTGTAAGCTGATTCTTGAGATCCGTTCCGGGTAGTTTTCTATATCCAGCCTTATTCTTTTCCAGAATTTCTTGGATTTCCAGAATATGGTTTCCCGTTAGGAGTTTGGTGTTTTTGACCAAAGCAAAACCTTTATTCACAGAATCTCTCATATGTATAAAAATTGGCATTTTCTATACATATCAAGCACAATCCGCTCAATTTTCTAGTTTTTCTATACATGTATCCCATTCCTATTTAGACACAAAAAAAGCCCTCAACACCATCCGGCATCAAGAGCTTTTCTCCCAAGTCATTCACAACTTATTAGCCAAATCTATTGTTCTTTTCCCACCCATTGAGAGAATCTCTCTTTGGATGTTGGCGCATCTTGATTTTTCCTGATTGCCCCGAACGAATTCGGAGCAATTGTAAATAGGCCTGCGCCAAACGAGCTATTAGTATCACTCGACTGAATCCGTTAACCGAACTTACATCTGTGACCCGCAATTTCGACCCCAAGGGAGAAATTGCGCCGGTAGGTGGCTGAGCAAAGCTTAGCCCTGACCGGGTCATCTTCCCGGGCTCTTCAGGGAAATCTTATCTTCAGGTGGGCTTCCCGCTTATATGCTTTCAGCGGTTATCCCGTCCGAACGTAGCTACGAAAGCCTAGCTTCTGGCGAAACAACTGATGCAAACTCCCCCACTTTGTGGGGTCGGCGAGTCTTTGCTAAGCTGCGCCCCGCAAATCTCGCATTCTCGCTCCCTATGGGTCGCTCCGAATGGTTCTACAACCCGGTCCTCAAACCAGGGCGTTCCCCAGATCTCAGCTCCTTTTCAATCTGTTCATATATCGAAAATTTCAATCACATTTTTCGGGAGCTGAGATCTGCGTCGGGCTCTCCCTCTGGTCAATAAATTACTTCATACCCTACATCCTCGCGATCCGCTTCGCGAAAAATCGCTGCGGTGTAGGGTATTTCGTTTGTTGAATATTAACTTTTTTGTAATTTATTGACCCCGCTCGACAAGCCCAGCACCTACGCGGTAGCTGGTGCTGGGTCCCTAACGCTTACCGAAATGGAATAGCCAATCCTTCATTCAGCAATTCATTATTCAAAAATTTTCCTTCATGAATGACTCGATTGCTATCCTCTTCCCCTGAAAGATAGAAAAACCCAAATCAATCGTAACCAACAGAGTATCGCCATCTATCACTCTTTCCAAATATGCTTTATATGTATAAAGCTCTTTCTTTGCAGAAATCTTTTCGAACGCAAATGAATCCATCTTTATGCTAACAGATAATATATCATTTTCTCTGAACGCAGAAAGATCACCTAATTCGTATTTAATTCTAAATCCCAGGTCTAAATTTGGCATCCAGCACCTTTTTTAACGCTCGGCTCTGCTTCGCTAAATGGTGCTGGACCAAATTCATCGAAAATCTATAGCCTACACGGTATGTATAAAGAACCAACACGGGCTTCCGCAATTGAAAATTCTTGGAATTTTTCTTTTTCTTCCTATCTCCAGATTCTCTCGTAGAGTTTCGATCCTTTTCGTCGGGAATGGATACCAATTCTCGATAGTGAGACCAAGAAACACCTGGATTGAATTGCTTTTTCTTGTATTGAGAGTAGAACTGCCTCATATACCTAAGATTTCGAGTAGAAAAACCCTTACCCAACTTTCTTTGCAGATCCTCAGCCAATCTAGATAAAACCTTCGCCCCATATTCGGCACGCAAATCTTGATTTTGTTCCACTATTACAATTCTCTCTCCAATTTTCCAATGAGAATGAAGAAGAGATTTATTCCAGTTCTCCGTCCCCTCTTGCTGGGAAGATTCGTAGATTTCACTGATTTCTTTGAGGATTTTATCGTAGGATGTGGTTGGCATTGTGTTATTCTTTATTTCTCTGCATCAGTGCTTGGCGTTTAGCCATAAGCGATTATTATATAGACCGTTCTATATAATATTTCAAATCTGATTCTTGCCTAATTTTTTGATATCCTCTTCCAATTCTTTCAGGCTCTCTTCTTTTTCTTTTTCCGATTCTTGAATCCTATACTTTTCATACTCCTCTTCTGACTTTTGTAGAGCCATTTCATGACTGATCTTTCCGGCATGAGAGAGTAGCTCTCTTCCGTTTAATTGTAAAATAGAATCCAGTCTTGCAGTTCATTGAAGTAATTCATGGAATTGCCTTTCTTGAATCTCTCATCATTTAGGGCAAATCCCTTGATGATATACTCCTTCAACCTCTGGGTAGCCCAGATACGAAATTGTGTGCCCTGTTGTGACTTAACCCGGTATCCTACAGAAATGATCACGTCCAGGTTGTAGTGTTCTAGATCCCTCTCTACTTGGCGAACCCCTTCCTTTTGAACTGTTCGGAAATTCCGAACAGTTGCCCTCGGCTCCAGTTCTCCTTCCTCGAATACATTCTTGATATGTTCACTGATGGTCGATTTGGACTTCTGAAAAAGTTCACAGATCTGTGCCTGAGTCAGCCAGACAGTCTCGTCTTCCAGGCGGACATCGATTTGGATGTCGCCGGATGGGTTTTGGTAGAGGAGGAATTGGGATGGGTTGGAGGATGAGTATATCATATTAATTATTTCATTATATAGACCGGTCTATATTATTACCGATTCACAATCATATTCCCTCTGGAATCGTATTGGTAGCTGATTATCTCACCGCTAATGATAAGGTCGATTGCTTGGTTGATCTCTTGCAAGGGGACAATGAACCATTCCCTGGGAGTGTGTTTCTCACCTTTGCTGTCAATGATGTCAAGTTGCAAGCGGGATGAACCAAAGAATTGGTGGATGAGCTTTTCGAACTTTTGTGGGTTTAGATTGAAACACTTCCAGGTCGCTATGTTTTCTACGGGAGCCATAAGATAGGTGGGTTCTTTTTCTGCGTTTCGAATTCTAGATGCCACATCGGTTGTAGAATATCCAATTTTATAGAGGTTTTCCATCGATGCGATCTTGGGGTCTTTGCTTTTGGATTTCAATACATAGATATAGCCCACTTCGGAATCATCTTTAGAGATTGCATTGAATCCGGTTAAGAAATCTTCATCGGCAGTGGCTTTACTTTTAGATACAGAATGTCCATTGTCGAATAAATTTTTTCCAAGAGAGCGAAACTTCATATTTGACTCAGTTCCGTTTTCGAATATGACCCTTGTTCGACCATCAACTTTGCTATTCTTATCTTTTACTAGGTTGATGGTTTTCTCTAACAGTAGCAATATTCCATTGTGGACAAAGTAGTTGCCCTCTTCCAAATCTTTTTCGTTGAAAGGAAGTAGCTTCCTTGTTCCATTGGAGAGTTCTTGTTGAATATTTTTAAATTCGTCTTCGTATTTGTGGAAGTCTTTGCATTTTTTTCTCTTGGCAACAAAGTCCGTCTCACTTCTGTCTTGTTTGGGAACATGCTTTAAGGTGTGGAGATCAATTGGATCTTCTGATAAGAGATTCTCGAAATCTTCATTGAATATATCATCTATTGTGTTGATCTCTTTCTTTTCATGTTTTGCATTTCTATCGGTTTGGCTATCTTCCAAGACATCTTTTAAAATATTGTGCTTATCATATTCTTTCAATTGGAGAGTTTTTACGGGATCATTGTCTATGGCTTTGAATCGGGAATACAACTGAAATTCGCTTACACTGGATGTATTGGGTTCCGGAAGCCTTCCATTCTTTTCCATGAATTCATTAATCTCTTGGAAGGATGCAATGAGCCTGTCATCTGCTGTCTTTACAGAAGACTTCTTAGGAGTTATATCCAATAATCCCAGAGGATCATTATTGAATATTTCATCTAGGATTGCATCCTTATCCATTGGCATTTCGCTTTCTCTTTTCTTCCTTGAGATAGATCACACATTCTGCCATTCTTCTCTCCAAGGGATCATTGGATTGCATGGACGGCTCTTTGTTGTACATCTTTACGAATTCTTGGATCTTGGGCCAGAGGATCTTTGCCTCTTCGAAATCCATCTTGATACGAGTCGCTTCAATGGTTTCTTGGATGATGCGAAGGACTTGGGTTGTGACAGATTTGGACAATACTTCGAAGGCTTTCTGGAATGGATTCACCCGATCTATAAGATCTATATGGATATCATCGATATTGACAAATGTTCCAGCCATACGGACAAAACGTTTGTCCCCTACTTCCTTGACTTCCCCATTCTTGATTGCGGAGTCCACCACAACATGTTGGCGAATTTCTTCTACTTGCTTCTCGTCTAGATCAGGGTATTTCACTCGTATTATCTTGGGGATGAGAACTTTGTTTATTACCTCGGGATCCACATTTCCGGGCATAGCCTTTAGCATTTTGTCATCTTGTAAGATTGCGGCTTTGAGATCATTTAGATCGGATTCTATGATTTGTTTCACTCTGTCCGAAGATGGTTCTTGGAATCCTCGGATCTTAATCTCACCCGGCTCGGATGTATCCTCATTGTCAAGCTTGGTTCTAAAACTCCAATTGGGAGCAAGCACTTGTTCCATGAGAAGAGATGCTGTGATTGCTTTTAGCATATTATTCACGGATACCTTGACGAGTTCATCTTCTGCATCGGGTTGAGCGATTAAGTTCGTGAACTGTGCATGGGTTTTGTTGCTACTGTCCCTGGTTGCTCGTCCAATGATCTGGATGATTTCTGTTAGAGAACCTCGGTATCCAACGGTAAGTGCATGTTCGCAGAACGGCCAATCGAATCCTTCTTTTGCCATGCCGAGAGCAATGATGAGATCCATATCTTCCAGCTTATTTGCTTTTCGAAGGTATTCCACAATTCGGTCTCTCTTCCTTGGTTCGTCTTCCACAAGATCGGCAACTTTGATTAGTTTTCCATCGCTATGTCTTTTGATATAGATCACGCCTGTCTCGGAATCTTGTTTTTCCAAGTCCCCGATGGCATCCAATATGAATCCTACTTCATCATGCTTTTGTTTGGTGGATTCACCCGAATTCACGTTGGGTATATGGAGTATGGTTTTCTTGTCGGTATCCAATACATCCATGATTGCATCCGTGTACTTGCCTTGGTAGAAATGGTAGCCTATTCCCAAGGATTTTAGATAGGTGTATCCGTTCAATTGTTCGTAGTAATTGTAAGTGACTTTTGTGAATTTTGCCTCATCTTCCGGGCTCAATACGGGAACAGCATCGCCTCGAAAGTAAGAACCTGTCATGGCTATGATATGAGCCGAGGATTTCTGCATGATCGAACGAAGTATATCACCGAGCTTGTTGTTTGTATCTGCC
>JAFIGA010000111.1 GCA_020831715.1 Leptospira sp.
TTCCAGGTTCTTCAATGCTTCATGGAATACATCATAGAAGTTTAACTTAATCACTTCCAATTCCTTTCCTTCCGACTGCAGCATTGACCAAGCCAAAAGTCCGTCTACCAATTCAAATAAATTAGTAGTTGTTTTATTGAATGATTTTAGCATCGATTTAATCTCAGCATTCTCCATGATATCAAAATCTTCTAGCATAAGATTCGAAAGACCTACAAGTCCACTAAACGGAGAACGAAGATCATGAGCCAAAATTGAAAAGAACTGATCTTTCTCCGAGTTATTTTTTATCAATAGCTCATTTTGTTCTAAAATCTTAAGTTCTGCTACTTTAATATCAGTTATATCTCGTATAATGATAATTCTTCCTAGTATTTGATTCTTATTGGAATTCTTAAGGTAATTACTCTCTACTTTAAAAAAACGAATAGAATCATTCTCCATAATTTTAAAATAAGAGGAAAAATTAGATTCATCATTTAATATTGCTTCTTGAATTTCTTTAAAATTAGCGAATAGCTCCACCGAATTGAAAGAAATCTTATATTCTATCCATGGAAATAATTGTATCAATGAATGGTTCACATCAATAATTCTTTTCTCAATATCGACTATAAAAATAGCATCTTCGATTTGTTCAAAAACAGAACCTCGAGCTATAGGGACAATGTCAAATAACATATATTTGGATAATCCAACATACATTACAATCAATGTTAGTGTTGAAGCAAAAGGAAGAAGATCTAAGCCATAAGGTAAAATATCAAGAATCGGAGCCAAAAAAAATACAAATGGAATAGTTAGAGATAAAGCAAGTATGGCAATCTGTTTTCTGAAAATTTTTGGAGAACTTTTCCATCTAAAAGCAAATATGATAAAGCAAAAAATCATGATTAGAAAATCATAAATTTGCTGAACTCTATACCAAAAACCTGGATCGAAAGTTATATAATGAAAAGGATCGGCTTCCACCATTCTTGCATTTGAATACATATAGTTATGATGTTCATTGGTAACATTGAAGAAAATAGATAAACTAGGTATTGATAAAAGAAGGAATATATGCTCGATTCTTATGATTCTATAAAAACCTGTAAATTGGAGTGCGAATAACAGGTAAAAAGTTGAAAGGAAAGCGATTCCTAAAAATTCTATTTTGTAAATAAAGATAACACTCTCCAATTCACGAAAGGAAATCTCAAAACCATAGAATAAATTATAGTGTGCAACAGATAAAAAGGTTAATACAAAAAAGTAAAATCCATGAAATTGCTTATTTTTAAAGAATACTCCTGCCCCTAAAACAAAAGATAAAAATGAAGCAAAAAATAAGAGAATTGAGTAGGGAGATATTTCCATTTTCTTGGATAAAAAAGGCAACAAGCCTTGGGAATTATTCCATTATCCAAGAAAATAGTTTAATGTAAAGTAATTTGCTAGTTTCGCCTAATTATCAATCAAAATTAGGTCTTCTTTTTTCCTTCAATGCTGTCATTGCTTCGAGGAGATTGTCAATTACTCCCGGTTGTGAAAAAGCATCATAGGTTTCTTTTTTATATTCATCCAATTTTGCTATGGTCGCACCATTCAAAATATTCTTGGTTGATCGAAATGCCGACATTGGGATTTTTACAAGTGAGTCCATTTTCTTTAAAACCATTTTGCGAAGTTCTTCTCTTGAAGTTGCTACGTCATCGATGAGTCCAATTTCTTTGGCTTCTTTTCCTTTAAAATTGGCTCCGGTAAGACAAACCTCCGACCAAAATTTGGGAGTTACACACATACGGATTCGATCAATGAAGCTTCCGGGGAGTGGCAATCCTACCAAAACTTCCGTGAATGCAATTCTTGCTTTTCCGTCTAACATATATTTAAAATCACTAGCCACAGTCACTACTGCTCCCCCGCCCATAGCATACCCCGATACTTCTGCAATCAAAGGCTTATCGAATTTAATCATCTCACCAAATAATAAAACAATTCCACCAACTTCATCAATAAGTTTATCTTTTGGTGTTGCAAGAAGGTTTTCAGCATCCAAACCATTGCAGAAAAACTTTTCATTTTCCGAAGCAAGGATAACTCCACGCTTTGAAGGATCTTCTTTTATCTCGTTTAGGATATCAGAAAGCTCCCGCATATTTTTACCGGTGAATGAATTTTGATCATTCATTTGAAAATTAATAATTTCTACTTTTTTACCGGATAGCTCAACAACTTCTCTTTTATAAAACATGAACAAATACTCCTAATGATCTTAAATAAACACTTTTCTTTGTATAATCTGTCTCAGCGAGTTTTATTTTCAATCAAAAACTGGCTGTATTCTTCGGGAGTCATAAAAATGTTGTCCCGTTCTCTTGCGACACCTTCTTCGAGCAACAATGAAAAATACTTTCCTGCAACTATGTTTACACTTTTGTTATCAAATAAATGAAGAATCCTTTCGAGAATAGGCAATTCCGATTTTACTATGTCAAATAATCCTCGTATGTCTATGCAGATTGTATCATCTCTCAGTCTCTGAAGCATCGTTGTGGACAATACGTCTTTTATTTCATTTGCCACATAAATTCCGAGAGATGATCTAAGATAAATAATAGTATCAGTTCCGTGACTTAAAATTTCTATATGAGAATCAATACTGTCTGATTTCGCCTTTTTGTAATTTGTGTATTCTTTTATTATATTTTTTACTTTCTCAATTAAATCTTCTTTATTGTAAGGTTTCACCATAAAATCCGAAAAACCAAGAATTTTATAATTGTATAAAAAATTCTCATCTTCCCTCGAAAGTAAGGCAAGTATGGGAATAGACTCTGTGAAAGGATCCTTCTTCATTTGGATCACGAATTCGAATTCTTTACTGTTTTTTAAAGATAGATTTATTATGATTATATCCGGGTCAGCAGATTTTATGTAATCTATAAGTCGCTTGTTTAAGTCGGTGATTACAACACGCAATCTGTGACCTTGGAAATTATTTTCCAATTCATTGAAGGCAGCGGTATCATGACCTATAGCTAAAACAACTTGCATATTTTAAAGGAAGAAGCTGGAGCTAATTACGTTTTTCAAATCTTGCTCCATTTCGGTGACATTACCTTTGGATCGGATGCAATATTCTAAATGTTTTGAGACATAAGCCTCGCCAAATTTTTTCAATGCATTGTTCGCCGCTTTCAGCAATTGCATTGTCTTCATGCAATCAGCTTCAGGATTGGAAACATTTTTCTTTAATGCTTCAATCTGTCCTTGAATCCGATTTAATCTATTGAGTAAATCGGTATTGTTGTCTAAATTTGCCATAGATATCTATACCTTATGGGGTATATCAAAATAGTCAATACTTTCTATTTTTGGCTCTGGATTTTTTTTATTTCTTGATTCCTGGAAAGAGATTACGATATTCATTATATGAACCGAAAGTCCAGTGTAAAAAATCGATTGATCACAGAAATTGGACTTTTATTGATTGTTATTGCATCTATATTTATCGGATTCACATATTTTTATCAAAGATACGCATATATAGAGTCATTTCGCATTGTCGGTAGCACTCATTCGATTTATTTCCAAACTCAGAATAATAATCTTGAACAAGCTTTTGATAATATTTTGAATTCTTCCGGAGACATTTTCACTGATCCATTGATTGATGATCTTCAAAAGCATATGGATTTTCTCCCCGACTCGTATCCTACTGTAAAACAAACCTATTTGATGAGTGGAGAACTTCTACAAAAAGAAGAAGGTGCGGGATTTCATATAATGCTCGCCAATAAAAAAATGTATGAAGAGGGAGGAGTTCGTCCCGGGCTCTTCTATGTTGCAGATGTAATATTTATAGATGCAGTAAACAAAGCAATGATGACAGGTCGGATTACAAGAACAAAGACTTACACTGATCAATTTGGAGACTGGATATCTATATTATATCCAATTAAAAATTCCGAAGGTAAGCCCATCGGATTCTATGGAATTGATATTGAGTTAAAATCCATGCAATCCAAATTGATTGAATTCATTGTTACAATTCTGGGAATAGGGTTGGCATGCTTGGTTGTTTTTGCTATACTATTTTATTATCGATTGAATTTAATTTTTAAGCCTCTTTCTAGGTTGTCAGAAGTAGCTTCGGAAATTTCCCGTGGCAATCTTCACGTGGAAATTGCATACAGCCGAAACGATGAGATTCAGGATATCTATAAAGCTATCAATGATATGATACAGAAGCTTAAAGATCTTTTGGCAAAATTAAAAAAAGCAGGCAAGCAAATGTCCGAAACAGGACATATTGTACTTCAAAATGCAAGTGAATCCATTGAAAGCTCCAATACAATATCCAATTCGGTTAGAGAACTGAACGAAACAATTTTAGAGCAGGCGAATAGCATTGAAGAGAGCAAATCAGCAGTGGAAGAGGTTACCAATGCATTGCATCATATAGCAACCGTTTCGGCTAATGTAAATTTTTCGGCTTCTAATAGTTTTGAAGCCGCAGAAAAAGGAGAAGGGCAACTCAAGGAGCTTTCCAACGATCTAAGTGCGATTCAATCATCAATTTCTCACTCCGGAGAAATTGCCAATACACTGGATAAAAGTTCCAATGAAATAGGAAGGATTGTAGAGTCCATTTCCAATATAGCATCACAAACCAACTTACTTGCATTGAATGCTTCTATAGAGGCCGCAAGAGCCGGTGAGCAGGGTAAAGGATTTGCTGTAGTTGCTGACGAAGTTTCAAAACTTGCCGAAAAGTCTACTCGATCAGCTAAACAGATACATGGAATGATAGCGGAGATAAGAGAAAAGATTAAAGAATTGGTTAAGAGCACAAACGAAACTGTGTTGACCATGGAAAAAGGTTCTCAAAGTATTCACAAAGCAGAATTGAATTTTCGTGATATTGTTACATCTGCAAGATCTGTATCGGGTGAAATTGGGGATGTTTCTGCTTCCGTAGAAGAAATTTCAGCAAGCAGTGATGAAGTTATTTCTTCTATGACTCAGAATTTGCATAAGTCAGAATTGTCGATGAAGTCTTCTAAAAATGTTATAGAATCGATAGAGATGCAACTCATTGCTATGCATCAAATTGAATCCAAGGCGAAAACTCTGAGTGAGTTGGCAAAAGGCTTTGACGAGTTAGCCAAAGAAATCTAGATTTTAATCTATAGTTTCTTGAATTTTAAAATAGGTTAAATTAACTTTTCTTCCTGGGCTAACTTATAAATGTTTCCATATTTTTTCTGTTTTGCAAGGAGTGTGTTGTTAGAGAGGATTTCATAAACAACTGATTCGGGAATTTTTCCCATTTCAACAAAAGCAATTTTATATTCTGTAACACTCATTTTGTTGAATAGAATATTAGCCTGGAATTGAAAAATCTGATGTTCCATCAAAAATTTTAATGTATCCACATCCTCAACTGCTTCTGCTGTTATCACGGCTTCCCTGTTGTCGGCAAGTCGTTTGCAATAATCTATAAATGCGAGGTTATCCAAGAACTTGGTTTGGTCTTCTTCTATTTTGAACTTGAAACTGATTGGATCGAGCTTGAACTCCTTGATCATCTGACCTAAATCCAATACAATTTGGTGACTTTGAGATTTAACACCAAAGTCATCGGCGGCAAAGCTTATTCCTAAATTCCAAAAATCCCGGCATACATCCTTAAGAAAATGCTCACCTTCATCATAGGGTTTCTCAACCAATTCAAATCTTATATTTGACGTAAGTAATCCCATATCTTTAATGAGACGGTGAAAGCGATTTACTTTTTCGTGATTGGCAAAGGTATCCAGTAATGATTGGGGGGAAATATTGAATTTTAAAAGTCCGGGTGCTTTTTCACAAGCGATGACCAACTTTTCCAGAATGAGAAGTTCAATTCGATTCAAATCCTGGTCAGCAGGTATATCATTGATTAAATCCTTGTACCCGTTATATGCACCACCTCCCACGAACACTTCTCCACCTTTTACGGAAAAAGATTTATCCTTGGGATTGTAATACACCGTAGGCTGGATCATTGCTTCGTGAACATTGCCGGAAATATAGGTATTGGCTTTATTGTAATAGGTCCAACTCCACCGAACTAGATTGTCATTCAGATTTTTCTGTGAGGCTTGGTTGAGTTCTTGGTAGATTTCATCCGCATTGGATATAAAATTGGATTGGGTTCTGGAAACCCCAAATTGAAAAGTAGCCTTCTTTCTTCTCAAGCATTCTTGATGAAACCTTCCCACAGCATTATCAATATTAGGAAACTTATCGATGGACCATTGGTGGAAGGGAGTAATTCCCATTAAGAGGGTTTGTTTCTTATCTATATAATGGAAGCCAAATTCGATATCATCCAACTCAAGAATAGTATTTACTTCATCCCTCAATAGATTAATAAAATCAACTAGGTCAATTCCCTGAACATTTTCAAAACGAATGAGAAATAATGGTTTCCCTCTGTTGATCTCAATGAAGTTTTTCTTAAAATTTTCGACATCCTTCAATCCGAAGTATTTATCGGGAAGATTATCCGGTTTAGTATCTGAATTCTCCATTTGCTTAGCATCTTTCCAAGATTTCCCTGAAAAGTCCAATCTAAATTCTTTATTTTCTTGATTTTATTAAGAAATGCAATACCCTTGAGAAAACAACTCAAAGGATAATAGTATATTATGGATATAGTAAGCTTAGCAATATTTTTAGCGATAGGTCTTCTTGCCGGATGGATTGCCAACATCCTCATGAAAGGAAAAAGTAAAGGTATTCTGGTCAACATGATCATTGGAGTTCTGGGATCATTCCTAGGGCATTTTCTTGCCGGGCTCCTCGGATTCGGTTCCGGAAACTTAATTGGTCAGATTGCCATTGCTATTGGTGGAGCAATCGTTCTTCTTTTTTTGATTGGAATCATAAAAAAGAAGTTATAAACAATCTGTAAAAATAATTTATATAGCAACAACGAAAATTGCCTCTAAGGACTAGAGGCTTTTTGTTCTAAAAATAATCCGGAAATAAACCCTTTAATTTTTTTATCTGCTCAGGATTTCTTTTCTCGGGCGCTGTAATAAAAGAAAATTTGGTCGAACCTTTCAGACTAAGATCATCCCCATTTCCCAATAATGGAATCAACTCGGATAAAAGTTTCTTTGCAGTTTCAGCGTTCTGTGTTAAGTTTTGAATTACCATTTCTACAGTTACATGCTCTTCATCTTCTTTCCAACAATCATAATCCGTTGACATGCAAACCATCTGGTAGGCAATTTCAGCTTCTCTTGCTAACTTTGCTTCAGGTAACACAGTCATGTTGATTATATCTGCACCCCAAGATCTATACATATGAGACTCAGCTCTAGTGGAAAACAAAGGACCTTCCATACAGATAAGAGTTTTGTTCTTATGCATTTTCAAACCAATAGAATCTGCTGCCTTACCAATTCTTTCTGCCAATGAACTTGAAAAAGGATCGGCAAATGGAGCATGAGCCACAACACCATTTTCGAAAAAGGTAGCCGCTCTGGATTTGGTTCGATCAATAACTTGTGAGGGTAATACAAAGTCTTTTGGTGGTATCTCTTCTCGAAGACTTCCCACAGATGAGAAAGCAACTATCTCTTCGACACCTAAGTTCTTGAGTGCACAGATGTTTGCTTGGGTCGGCAATTCGGAAGGGTTGAGAAAATGTCCTTTACCATGTCTGGGCAAGAATGCAATTTCTTTTCCTTTGTATTTTCCAATTGTAATGGAATCGGATGGTTTTCCCCAAGGAGTGTCAGGATAAACCTCTTTTACAATTTCCATTCCGTCTAAGGAATACAATCCCGTTCCGCCAATAATACCAATTTTTACCGTTTCTGCCATAGAGACAGAATGGGCAGAGCTTTCTTAATTGCATCTTTTTTTTATTTATAGGAAATGGGATATAGGAGATAAATTATTATGAACCGATCGGCAATTTTTGGCCTAGTGGCAGCAATCATCCTAAACCCGGGAGTAAAAGAAATGAAGGCATTCGAGACTAGCTCGTCCAATGAGAGAAAATCACTTTCGATTACAGTATACAATGGAGGAATGGGTCTAATTAGAGAAACTAGATCGACAAATCTTCCGGAAGGAAAATTAACCCTTCGATTTGAAGATGTTGCCTCATCCATTCTGCCTCAGACAGTCCGTGTTAAGCCGGTAAAAGGCTCTTCTCAATTTTCGGTCTTTGAACAAAATTATGAATATGATCTGATATCCAATGAAAGGCTTTTGGAAAAATATGTAGGAAAAGAAGTTACACTTTTTACTACTAATCCTAAAACTGGAGAAGAATCTTCTCAAAAGGCAAAACTAATTGCCTATAATAATGGTCCAGTATTCCAGATTGGTAAAGAAATTTCATTGGGTCATCCGGGGAGGATAGTTGTTTCTTCGATTCCGGACAATTTGTATGCAAAACCTACTTTGATATGGGAGTTGATGAATTCCAAAAAAGGCAATACTGAAATGGAAGTTTCTTATCAAACCAGTGGTATGAATTGGTCTGCCGATTATATCATTAATCTAAATGAAAAAGAAACAGCTTCTGATATACAGTCATGGGTAACTCTAAGCAATTCGAGTGGAGTTTCTTTCGAAAATGCAACGCTTCAACTTGTAGCCGGGAAGATTCAACTCATTTCCAATAGACCTCAACAACAAATTTATCACAAATCAGCACGTTCTATGCCTATGATGGAAGCTGAAAGTCCTCCTAGCTTTGATCAGGAAAATCTATCTGAATACTATTTGTATACTTTGGATAAACCTACCAATATTAGAAATCAACAAACTAAACAAGTTCAATT
>JAFIGA010000101.1 GCA_020831715.1 Leptospira sp.
GAGGAGAAGAGCGTCTCTTCCGTTCCTACCGGGAAGGGGTGAGCTTCTCCATGTCGGCAAGTTACCGATTCTATTAGAATTACTATAAAAATTACATTCTTGGATTCCTTGGCAATTCCGGAGTTGGATTCCGGTTTTGCCAAGGATAAAATCTCAATTCAAATTATAGCTTCTGATCTGTCTAATAAGTATGTCTTTCAAATCTCGATATTTTTTATTTTTACTCATGTTGTTGTGCAATTTGCCATTTAATCTTTGGCAGGGCACATCGCAGTGGGGGGATTTGCATGCACAAGGCATAACCTACAAAACTCATTTGGTGGCACAGGGTTTTTCGCAACCAACGGAGATTGTATTTCTTCCCGGATCCAATACGGATATGATTGTTTTGGAGAAGACCGGGAAGGCTAAACTGGTAGATCTCACAACCGGTAGACAGCAAACTATAATCGATATTAGTAAGGATATAGTTTCTCAATCGGAGCAAGGATTGTTGGGGATTGCCTTCTCCCATCGCTATAATGTGGACAAAATGTTCTTTCTGAGCTATACCACAACCAGAGAAGATGCCGATGGAAAAGAAGATATTTCCGTTGTGGCGAAATACGAAGCGGATATAAAAAGAATCAAAGAGCCCATTCGTGATATGGGAAAAGCTTTATTCATCCAAGCACAGCCATTTAAAAATCATAATGGTGGATGCATTCGAGTTTTGCAAGATGGGTATCTCTATCTTGGTTTGGGTGATGGGGGCTCGGGAAATGATCCATTTAAAAACGGGCAGAATCCGGAAACGAATTTAGGAAAGTTGATTCGTTTCAAATCCACAGACATTACCCCCGTTGTTGAGATCTATGCAATGGGGCTTCGCAATCCTTGGAAGTTTTCGGCAGATTCCGAGACGGGAGAAATCTATCTTGCCGATGTGGGACAGAGTCGTGTGGAAGAAGTGAACATCATTCAAAAGGACGGAAATTACGGTTGGAATGTTTGGGAAGGGGATGAATGCTTTAAGAACAATACAATTTGCCGGACAAAAGAAGGCAAGGCTATGATCCAACCCATTCATACATACAGACATAATTTAGGGAATTCCATTACAGGTGGATATGTTTACCGAGGTGCGAAAATTCCCCAGCTCTATGGAAAATATATATTTGGAGACTTTGGAAGCGGACGCATTTGGACTTTGGCGAAAAAAGCAAATCAGTGGAAACCAGAAGAAATCTTGAATACTAAAATGAATATTAGTACGTTTGGACAATCTGATAATGGTTTTATATACTTTGCCAGTTTCGGTGATGGCAAGGTCTACCGAATTGGTAAGTGAAAAATCGATTTAAATTATCTGATAAACTATCTTTTTCTTCTTTTTCGCACTGCTTCTGCTAGGCGATTTAGAACAGGGACTGTATTTTCCCAAGACATGCAAGCGTCCGTGATTGATTTTCCATATTCCAAGCCGGCATGGGGTCCTTCTTTCTGGTTGCCTTCTTTGAGATGGCTTTCCATCATAAGTCCGAATATGGAATCACTGCCGGATTCAATTTGGCGAGCTATCTCTTCCACAACTTTAGGCTGGTTTTTTGGGTCTTTGAGTGAGTTGCCGTGACTGCAATCCACCATGATTTTATCCACTAGGCCGCTTTCTTTGATTGCTTTTTCCGTTTCCTTGATGAATGCCTCATCATAATTTGGTCCCTTGGTGGAGCCCCGAAGGATGACATGGCAGAATGGATTGCCGGTAGTGTGGACAATGGCGGCTACACCTTGTTTGGTGATGGATAGAAAATGGTGAGGAAGCATTGCCGCATGAATGGCATCGATTGCAATTTTGGTATTGCCATCTGTTCCATTTTTGAAACCGACCGGCATGGATAGCCCGGAGGAAAGTTCTCGGTGGATCTGGGATTCTGTGGTTCTTGCGCCGATTGCTCCCCAGGAGATACAATCTGCGATGAATTGCGGACTGACCACATCCAGGAATTCACTTCCTGCAGGGAGACCGAGATTGGTGATATCAACTAAAAATTTGCGAGCAAGTCTGAGTCCTGTGTTGATCTGGAAAGAATTGTCGATGAACGGATCATTGATGAGACCTTTCCATCCTGTTCTTGTCCTGGGTTTTTCGAAATAGACTCGCATGACTATAAAGAGTTCTTCGCGACAGGTATCGGCAAATTGTCTTAGCTTCTTGGCATATTCAATTCCCGCCTCAGGATCATGTATGGAACAGGGACCGACAACCACTACGAGTCTATCATCTTTTCCGGTGATAATATTTTCTATGGTTTTGCGAGAATGGGCAACAAGCTCACTTGCCTCTTCACTGAGGGGAAGCTCTTCTATCAAAATAGCAGGTGGCAACAAAGGTTTCAATGCCTCAATATGTATGTCATCGGTCTGAAAAATCATAGTCCCAATTTCTAGGAAATGGGTCTACGGTCTATCTAAAAAATTTAGAATTGTTTGCGATACTTCTAAATTTGCTGAGCGATAAACACAAAAGTCATGGGGAATATGGGGAAGAAGTACATATTTTGCCTGTGGGCACATCAACTGGAGACTTTCCATATGGGACATAGGTGCCCATATATCTTGGGAATTGAAAACATAGATTGATTTTTCTTGGATTTTGTTGAGGGAATTCAATTCTGCCTGGGATAGTTCCGGTGGCAGAGTTGCGAATTCGGTTTGAGCCAAGTGGATCACCGAACGAGGAATATGGTTTAGTTTTATAAAGTATTCCAAGGTCAAATTTTTTGCCTCATTGCTCATAGATTTTATCAATGGAGCGATAGAAATTTTTTTCCAAGAATAAGGTAGGAGCTGGATGATTCGGTAAAATCCCAAGGCTAGATGGTCAAGTAAGTGTATGCGAAGAAGTAAATGAATGAGTCTTTGCTTTGTATTGGATTTGTCCAATGCAAGAAAAGGAAAGAGAAAGATGCCTTGGTGTATGAGATTGGGTTTGGCCAGCATGATTTCCTTAAGGATCCAACTTCCTATGCTATGTCCTATGGCTACGACGGGTGTGGATTTGGGTTTTGTTTTTAGAATCTCTTCCATTCTTTCTTGGATATACAATGCTTCTTCGCGAATATTGTTCACTCGTTTGGGTCGATCTTTCTGAAAAGAGGAATAGGTGAGGATATGGATTTCCATTGGTTTTTTAGGCTTATTTGAATTATAGAATTTATTGGAATTTTTTGATTTTTTGGGCTTATGGGATTTATTGGTTCTTTTTCCATCTGCCATCCAATCATTCATAAGACTGTTTTGTAGTTCTTGGTAGAAATCACCAATACCCGGGTTTCCGGGTATGATGAAAAGAATCATTTGAATTTCTGACCTTGGACGATTTTTACATAGACTCTTATTTCTTCGTAGTCGATATAATCCAACTCAACTTGGATCTTGTCGCCCAATACAAATTCTTTGGTGTATTTTTTGGAGTAGAAGCTAAAAGCATTTTTACCGGTGAGTTCGAATTCATTGGTAAACTCTGTCTTGTCTGCGATTGCTTCCATCATAGGATCATCTAACTCTAAAAATACGAAGTTGGGCTTATAGCCCGTGATGTAAGCTGTGAACTCTTTCTTGCCTGTGGACTCCAAATAGCGAATTGCTTTGAGTTTGAAGATGTCTCTTTCTGCGTCGCTTGCCTTTCTTTATTCTTCGGAAAAGTGGAGTCCCATCTTATGCAATTCATCGAAGGCATAGGGTGGTTGTTATTGCAGTATTGCCGCATGCAAGGCTCTG
>JAFIGA010000131.1 GCA_020831715.1 Leptospira sp.
TCTGAATCTAGTTCCACTAAAAAATGATTTGGTTTTCAAGTTAGTATTTACGGAAGACCCTACATTGCTGATATCGCTTCTAAACTCAATACTATTTCCAGATGGAAAAAATGAAATCACTAAAATCAAAATATTGAATCCAGAAATTCTATCAGATAGACAAAAGGGAAAAAAATTAGCTCTAGATATAAAAGCCGAAGATAGTAACGGGAGACAATTCCATGTAGAAGTCCAGTTAGGATACCAAGCACTTTTTATCAAACGTTCTATATTCTACCTTGCTTCCCTAATCAGAAGCCAGCTGAAAGAATTGGAAAAACATTCTTTGTTAAAACCAGTTTATCAGATTAACATACTGGACTTCACTCTATTTCCCACAGACAGATACATGAGTAAATACAGTCTAAGGGATGACTTTGATCCAAATATTGCCTTGACAGAATGTATATAGATGAGAGTCTAATAACCGTTGCGAAGTGGTTGCCTCCGCAGCGGTTTTGGCAGACCAAACTGGCCACCGACCGCGAGGAAGGCAACCCGAAGCATTAAGGAGGAAGAAATGACAGCACTCATTGAAAAAGAACCAGATATGAAGAACGCATTCCATATTTTAGAGGCATACTCAGCTGACGAAGAAAAACGGAGACAAGTTGAAGAGAAACTCCGAAATGATAGAGATTACCAATACGATATGGCAGCTCAATTCGAGAAAGGAGAACTAAAAGGTGAAAGAAAGAAGGCTTTAGAGACTGCCCGCTTGATGAAGGCGGAGGGCATGGAAAATTCATTAATCCTAAGAATCACCGGATTGTCCGAATCGCAACTCAAGGAAAATGGGATAGTATAATAAAGGAGTATTTCTTTTAGCAACTGCTAATACTATTAATTCAAAATTCGAAAGAATTTTCCGATGAAATTAGAAATCAATCAGCTCCACCGACTATCGCGTATCAAACCGCTTCCACCGAATTAATAAAAGAAAATGAGGTAACAAGATATTTGGTCGCATGGGCTCCCAAATAACAGGATGTATTCAACCATTTTGAAGGTTGAATACAACAGTCAAGAAGATGTCGTAAGTTCTTGTAGTTGCAAGGTTGCCTGATCGGGTGTGCAAAGAGTCAACCACGAGAACCTACTCCTTAGGGAGTCATATTATAATCCTTCCCACTTATAACCAAACATGAATTTAAAATTTATAAATTAAATCTTCCCAGCAACGTGAATGAACAATGCAAACCACAACCCAAATGAAATCCCAGCACCACTCAGTTGCTAACGCTCCTTTGTTGCAGTGGTGACTCGACAGGTCGGACAATAGAGTCCCAAAATTGGGACACTGGCAATACCTGGTTATACATGTGGTATCTAATAAAACAATCGTATTTGGAAGGATGAAAAGGAAACAAAAAATAGAAGGACAATCAGTTTTTATTATAAAATATCCAATGGATCTCCATAATTTAGTTTGATTGGTTCGAAGTGACAGAGATTTATTAACAGACTCCGCATGTTGCGGTTTGGTAATATCGAATGCGCTCTTTTCTTGCTTCTCTATGAAAGCTAGATTATTAAATCAGTAACTGTAGCGAAGTGCCTACCTCCGCAGCACCAGCCCACCTCCCTGGTGCTGGATAAAGCAGGTTGAGTTTCTACTTGTCCAGCATAACTTTCCGAAGGAAATTGTGCTGGGGGAAGGTAGGTAAGAAGCTTTCTATCTCCAATATAAATTTTGAAAACATACTTGTAATATATTACCCTACAAATATATTGTATAAATGGGAATTCACGATGACACAATCCGAAGCATTCTTGAAGACAAGGAAGAAGAGATAGCTCTCTTAGAGTTAGCCTTCCCAAAAGAGACTTTGGAGCTATGGAATTTAGAAACAGTTCATTTTGAGAAAGATACCTTTGTTCCCCAAAAGGAATCGGAATATAGATTTGATATTATGCTTTCGGTAGAAGACAAATCGGGTAAAAAAAGAAAGATCTACTTCCTGTTTGAACACAAATCCTTTAAGAGTGATCTTGTATATGTGGATTTCATTCGCTATGTTGCCCTTGCTTACAGGAAGCACCTGTCTCATGAGAGTGTATCGGCGGGACCAATACTACCTATTTTACTCATCCAGACTGAAAAACCTTGGGATCCACCCAATCTTACAGAACTCCTCCAACTGGATAAAGAAGAAAAAGAGAATTGGGAGCACTTTCTACCCTTTTTAAAGATTCAAGTAATCAATCTTCATCGAGGAATCTTAGAGAAGCTGGAATATCGGAAGTTCTTGCATTTTATGTTGTATGTTATGCATTTCATCAGGGAAAAGGATTTGGAAAGTTTGGTCGATTTGGCTCTCCAGAGGGGAGCTAAGGTTCTTTTTGACGAGAGTGCAAAAGGGATTGACAGGTATGGGATATTTTTACATTATTTAATTCAGGGATCTAGGCATTTAAGGAAGGAAGTCATGGCACAAGTATTAGAAAAGAATTTGTCCGAATCGAAGGCTATGGAATTTATGACCTTCGCCGAAAGAGAACGTTTTGAAGGTAGATTAGAAGGAATCGAGCAAGGGATAGAAAAAAAAGCTTTCGAAGATGCTCGATTGATGAAGGCGAAAGGCTATCCGATGGAAGATATACTGGAAATCACTGGGCTATCTGAGCCTCAGTTGAAGGAAAATGGGATTATATAACTATAAGGGTTGATCGCTGATCGCTAAATTATATAGACCGGTGCTATATAATGCACTGATTTTAATCTTTGAGTTCTTACCTTTTACATCTTCTGCTAACTTATGTTAGTCCCTATGCCGGCGACTTCACCAATAGCCGGCACCCCTCAGTTGCATAGCAACTCCCCTGAATCTTTTTATCCTCTTAAATACAATCGATTCTCCTGTAAGCATCGTTACCACCTAAATCCCTAAAATCCCCTTCATCTCCTGAATGTCTTTTTTAGAAAAGAATTCATTCTAAGTTAGGATATATAAGTCCTGTAAAAATTGAGGAAATAGCGGCATAGAAAAGTGTCCACTAAAAGGTCATCACGTCAAGCCCACTCAGCCCTTTTAAAGAAAATCCAACACTTCCTCAAAGGAACTAAGCAAAACTTCCACATCATCTTGGGATGTGAGTGATCCCCAGGAAATGCGAATGGCACGCAGTGCCTGTTCCTCCGAATACCCCATACGCAACAAGGCAGGTGATGCTTCTCTTGCCCTGGACTTACAGGATGAGCCTGTGGATATCTGGATGTTTCGTTCTTCCATACCCATCATGAAAAAATCCAAGTCATCGATGGGAAGTATAGTAAAATGTGTATTAGGTAATCTATGTGCATTGATTCCGATGATTTCACAGTTTAGTTCCAATAGTTTTTCTTGGATTCGCATTTGTTTGGTTAGATTGTCAAATAAAACTCCACCGAGTTGGTTGATCTGATATTCAGCCGAACGATGAAAACATAGAATGGCGAATACATTTTCCGTTCCGGCTCTGAATCCATTCTCTTGGTTGCCACCTTGAATAAATCCTAAAGAGTCAGATTTTAATGATGCTTGCAGCCCGGTCAATGCCGATCCTATTCCTGCTCCGATTTTGTGACCGGAACAAGTGTAACCGTCCAGTAGTTTATAATCAATGAATATTTTTCCAAAGGCTTGCATGCAATCTGAAACTATAGGCATATTGTAGCTTTTTGCTATTTTGAATATTTCATCCATTGGTTGGATCACACCTGTTTCGTTAGCTGCATAAATAATCGAAATGGGTAGGGTAGTATCGGTCATTTTTTCTCTGAGATCATCCAAATCAATTTCTCCACTCGGTTGAGAATGAATGAGAATTGGATGAAAGCCAAAATACTCCAAAGCAGAATACATGCTGGAGTGTTCGAATCCCGATGTGTATATTTCTTTTGTATCAGGAAATTTTTTTCTGAGAGCCGCTATCATTATATAATTGGCTTCTGTTCCGGTGGATGAGAAAATATGCCCGTCCATGGGAAAGCCATCATTTGCCATGAAAAATTGTCTAGCCTCTTCGATCTTTCCTTGGTTCTTGAGAGAGAAACGAGTTGCTCCCGATGGATTGGAGAATTCGGAGTGATAGTCCTTTAGAGCTTCTGTGAGAATCGTATCTAAGGGAGGGTGGGTTGCATTGTAGTCGAAGTAATGAAGTTTAGGGGATTTCATCTGCTTCTTCGAATCTGCCGAGTTTTCTAAGAGATATTTTTTTCATTTCTCTGTATTCTTTTAATAAGGATTTCTTTTCAATATCCAAGCCAATTCCACCTATCGAACGTTCATCCAGATTTCTTAATTTGTTTTCCATTTTGGTCAAATGATTTAAGCATGCAGAAAAATTTCTTCGTTCAAAATGAACTTTTGCAATTCCAAGTTCCAAAGAAAAACTTTCTACCAAGAGAGCGGGGAATATTTCACCGGGTAGATTCTCCGGATTGGGAAGTTCACTGGCATCTTGGAATTCACGAATTGCATTTTGGAAATAAATTTCATCTTCTTTTGCCAAGTCCAAATAGATACCTGCTCTATCTTTTCTGTATCTTCTGTATTCTATTGGTGAATTTTGGTTGGATACAAAGAATAGCAATCTTTCATATACTTCGAGTGCTTCACGAGGTGATGATAGTGTAAGAGGTGTCCCTCTATTGTTTAATGTTTTCTGCAACGATTCAATGAACTCGGATCTTTTGATTTCGGAAATTTGGTTATTGCGAATCATGTCCCAGATTCGTAGTTGTATTTGTTTAGGTGTTAGCCTAGATACTGTAGGCATTTCTTTATTCTTTTCTTTTCGTCCACGCATCCAATTCCAAATTTTTTTAAACCAAGAAGGCTTTTTTAAAAAATCCGTATTAGAGAGTAAATCAGCCAGATACGCCTTCTCGACGTAACTTTCGGTAGCATAGATATGTGTGGTGTAAGCCAATAGAATTTCCGCATAGCGACACGAGGCAAGTGCCGCTTTTTCAATTCTTCGAGGAACACGAATCTCCGGACCGGAAAAGTTTAATGCACGTTTATAATAATCCAGAGCTTGGAGAACATATTCGATTTTTTCTTTCCAGTAAAAACCGGGTTCGAAAGTCAAGATCAGCTCTAATTCCTCACCATTTAGGTGATTTTTTAAAAAATCCTTTTTTCTGTGCCAGCTAGGATAATCCAAGAAAGGGTCTTTGTGATTTTTATTTTCAAAATAAACACATGCTTCTTCCATCAATTGCATGTCTAAAGGTGGTAAGGGTGGTTCTGAATCGGCTGAGAGAAATTCTTTAAACTCCTGGAAGAAAGATTTGCCCTGAGGAACAAGAAATGAGTCACCTTTTCCCAGTAGTTTGTCTACTTTGGCGGAATTGTAACCCGGTGGACTCCAAAAAAAGGAAATTTTAGAAAAAATCCAGTCCTTGCCCAGAAACAGCATTGGGAAAGTGATTGCCCAGATAGCTAGAACGAATATAATGTAAACGATATTATCCCTAATGAGCTTTTTCAAAAAACAATTCCCAACCCTACTTATACTATCGTATTTTTTTCTGTCCCCTGTCCACTTTTTCTCGGCGGAAGAAAAGAAAGAATCCAATTCCAAGACTTGTGAGACTCGACCTGCGGATTATTTTCTGTCCCAAGCATTAAGAAATCAGACTAGAGCCAAGCAACAGGTTTACTACCAAGATAATAAAAAAGCATTCGCCTATTTTCAAGATAGTGTGGTGAATTTTGAAAAATATATATCTTGTGTTCCTTCGGAAAAAGTGAACTCTCTTACCCATCTCAATCTATCTTTGAGTTATTTGGAATTGGGAGAATATGATAAGTCAGCAGAGCAAGTCAATCTTGCCTTAGCGAAGGATAAGAACAATCGAGATGCAATCATACTGCAAACAAAACTTATGATTCGCCAAGGGAAGCTGAAAGAAGCGGAAAGCTTTCTTTCCGGTCAAATAAGCACATACCCGGATGATTCTGATTTTCTTTTTTTATTGGGTTCGTTGAACAAAGAATTGAATCAATGGAATAAGTCCATTTTGTATTTTACATCTCTGTATGATTCCATTCAAAATCGGGAAGGGCAACCCAAATATAAAATCCATGCTTTGAAAAATCTTGCCGACCTTCATTATCAAAAGTCGGAAGCCAAGAAAGCTTTATTCTATTATCAAGCTTATCTGATTTTGAATCCCAGAGACACCGGTGCACGTTTTCAAGTGGCTCAGATTTTCAATGTGATGGGAGATTTTGGTGCTTCCAAAAAGATATTGGAAGAAATCTACAAATCCAACCCTAAAGATAAAAATGTGGAATTGCTTCTTGCCGAAATGTATTTTGTCGAGTCTCGAATGACATCTTATCCGTATTTTAAAAAACTTGCAGATCAAGAAAAAATACCGGCTATTCATCTAACAAATGCATTATTTTCGGTTTTGAAGCGGGATTGGATCTTTGCCGATGGATTTCTTCGAGAGTTTATCCCCAAGCATGAAAAAAGATTGGCGGCAAGACTTGCCTGGATTGAAGTTTTGCGAGCTCGCTATTCTATAGAAGATTTAGTTGCCGAGCTGAAAACTGTTTCCGAAATTACTTACTCCATGCAACAATACCAACTTTCTTATAATTTGGCGATGGAAAGAAAGCAAATCCTGGAAGATATGGAATCCAAACCGGAAGAACTAGCATACAATTATTGGTTTCTTTCCAATTGCATGGAGAAGTTAGGTTCTCCGAATCGAGCCATTCTTTATAGTAAGAAAGCAATAGCTATTTCCCCTGAATCTCAAGAGAAGCAGAGATACCAATTGCATCTTGGTCATATTTTATTGAGTGATAAGATCAGAAGAAACAACGAAGCTCTGAAGATTTCGCAATCGGTAATATCAACCAATCCCGGTAATTCATCAGCTCATTATTTGGAAGGCTACTCATTTTTTCAGACTAAACAATACAGCAAAGCTCTAAGTTCTCTCAATAAAGCCATAGAGTTGGAGCCAAAAAATTCAGGTTATTATTTCTTTCGCGGATTAATCTATGAAAAGCTGAACGATTTTCCCGGCTTGGAGTCAAATCTTCGAAATTCCATGGAACTCACTCCCAATAATCCTGTAACTTATAATTACTTGGGATATTATCTCGCCGATAAGGGCATTCGAAAAGAAGAGGCGAGAGAATTAATCCAAAAAGCCGTTGATTTGGAGCCTGACAACGGTGCCTACCAAGATAGTTTGGGTTGGATCTATTTTAGATTGGGAGATACTAAGAATGCTATCTTCCATCTATATTTAGCAAAACAAATGCTCTCCGACAGGGATATAAAAGATCCTACGGTATATGATCATCTGGGAGAGGTGTATTTCCACAAGGAAGAATATGCAATAGCAAGAGATTATTGGAAGAGGGCAATTGCTATGACAGAAGATGAAAAAGAAAAGCAAATGTATCTAAATAAAATCAATCGAAAAATACCATCTAAGGAAAAATAGTGATGTTTCACTTTAACAAAATTAAATTATTTTCATTCATAGGAATTCTAATTCCTTTTTTCATTTATTCGAATTGCAGAAGTATTGAAGAGATCAATCCGGATGATGTTGAGTTTACAGAAGCAAAGCAAGAAAAATTCTATAAGATTAATGATAAGAGAAATCAAGATTTTATTGATGAAATTCGAGCCATTCAAGAAAAACATGTTTCCTTTGTAGCTGATTTTAGTCTTCGCATCGATAGATATGCACCCAGCAGAGAAAAATTCTATGCGGATGGAAGATTGTATTTTTCCAAAGAAACGGGAATGATTAAGATTCAATTGATGGATAATTTCTTTGGATTGGTATTTTCCCAAGTTTTGGCTTCACCCAACCAACTTCAGGTGAAATCGGCACAAGATGAGAGAATCCACACCCAAGGAATGGACGATCTGAACATTTATGATCCGGGTAAGAAGAAAAATATCACTATTCCTTTTCCGGTAATTTACTATTCCATAACCGGTGATTATCTTTCTGAATTCAAGGCTCATCCTTCTTATTTCAGTCCGAATGAGAGAAGGGTATTGGTTAAAAAGAAAAAAGAAGAATACACCTATGTCTTTGATAAAGATAAATTATCCAGTTTAGAATGGATAGCGGAAGGTAGAGGAATAAAAGCAGTGGCAAAAACCGGAGATAAACCCGGATTTCCTCCGACCAATTTGGTTACGAAAATACTCGAATTGGAAAACGACAAAGAGACGGTTTTAATAATTACGAAGCTACGAAATGTTCGTAAGATTGAGCCTTCTCCTTCTGTATTCAAATTCCAATAATGATTGCAATGCGATTCGTATACATTACGGCTTTAGTTTTTATACTCTCGCATTCTTTGTTTTCCGAGGAAGTTTTACCACCATTATTACAACCTATTGAAGAGTCGGAGGCTCCGGTCCCCCGAGAAATAATTCAAGAATCCTGGAAGCAATCCTCAACCGGCAAAAGATTGGTATTTGACGGAACTGTAAAAATCTTGTTCGCCGGAGATATGATGTTTAATTGGGGAGTTCGTCAGTCCATAAATCAATACGGATACAATCTACCATTCGAAGATTGGAAAGATATTTTCGAAAAATCAGATTATAGCTTCATCAATTTAGAGACAACAATTTTAAGAGAAAAGCGGGAACCATTTGAAGGAAAAGCTTATGTTTTCGCCGGAGAGAAGAAGGATGTTTCTATCCTAAAAAACATAAAGGTTGACGGAGTATTCCTGGCGAACAACCATGCTATGGACTATCGTGAAGAGGGCTTGATGGATACTATTTCCATTTTGGATGATGCAAAAATTTTTCACCTAGGTGCCGGAAGGAATTCGGAAGAAGCATATAACCCTCTACTTTTAGAAGGAAAAAATCTCATCTTACCTGTGTTCAATGCATCTGATGTAGCGGAGAAAAATTTTCCATTTGCCAAGAACAACCAAGCAGGCGTAGCTTATTTTCACGAATCATTATTTAAAAAAAAAGTAGGTGAATATAAAGATTCCAATACATTCCCGATTCTATCCCTTCATTGGGGACATGAATATGCTTTGGAGCCTTCTCTTGCACAGAGAAAATCGGCAAAGAGAATGTTGGACGCAGGTTTCTCCGCAGTAGTTGGACACCACCCTCATATTCCACAGGGCATCGAAATCTATAAAAATAAGCCAATAATATATTCACTTGGGAATTTTATATTTGGATCCAAGAATCATTATCTAAATCACAATATTGTTGTTATTTTACATTATAATTCAAAAGGGTTAGCAGTAGTTGAGGTGATTCCTTCCTTCGGTAAATTCCAAAATACAGATCATATATTCTTGCCACTTGCTCCCGAAGAAGGAGATGAATTTCTAAAAGAATACAAAGTCTTGTGTAAAAAACTGGGAACAGAGCTTCACATCCAGGCAGGGAGAGGTTATGTTTTTTTGGATAAAACTATGATCAGTAAAGAGTAGATCCAAAATAAAATAAAACTGAGGATTAAAAATAATATCCCCAATTCAATTAAATTCAATCTTATAAAACTACTTAGCCAAAACAAGAAAGCCGTTTGCATAAAAATTGCCTGAGTCTTTAGAATTATCCCCTTTTCATAAAGCCATAACCTCATGCTTAAGTATCCTGCTATGGCAAAAAGTAGTCCCCATTTTAAATTGGTAAACCAGGATAGAAGAGCTAAAGGTTGTAACATTTTGTCCTCAGAGTTGGCATCGAGGATAGCCTGTAGTTGAAAATTTTCCCCAATGTCACCGAGTGCCGAAAGAATCAAAAGACCTGATAAAAAATAGACCTGTCCGATTTTTTCTGAATTTCTATAGCTAAATCCAATAATCTGTAAGAAAAAAATCACATAAAGGACGATGAGAACAATTTGATACAATAAAACCGATTTAAACTGTTCGATATAGCTCATAAATTCTTCATTCTCCGGACCACCGAGAATTCCGTAGATATCATCGGGGATATTGGCAAGGGAAATGCCTAAAATTGTGGAGGTGAGTCCGCTATGATTTCGAAGAACAGGTTCATCGGGAATTTCCCGATGGATAAGGAGGAACCCTATCCCAAGAAATATTCCGACAATGATAGTAGCTAGATGATTTTTGAAATTTTTATCCATGAAAAGATAATTACAGAAAATTACTGATTGGAAATATTGCAAGCCGGTTTGAAAAAACCTCTTGTCGCCCAGGCTTTTTCCAGAAAAATGGTGAAATAACGTCTTCTATCCCAGCGAATGGGATATACCCATAGGAGAAAACATGAGACAATATGAAATTACGGCGGTCTATCGATCGAATGCCGTTGAAGAAACCAAGAATGCCTTCAAGGAAACCCTTGCCAAGCATTCTGTAACCATTTCTACTGAAGAAGATTGGGGAACCAAAAAGCTGTGGCATCCTGTTGATGGCCAAGAAAATGGTTTTTTTAACTTTTTCAAATGCCAAGCAGAGCCAACTGTTATCGAAAAAATCGAAAACGAAGCTAAGATCAATCAGAATATACTAAAAGCGATGGTTATTAGAGTCGATGGCTAATGATCTGAACAAAGTCCTCCTCATTGCTCGTCTGACAAGAGATCCTGATTATAAAAATATCAATGGAACATCTCTAGTTAATTTCGGTGTTGCAAATAACCGAACTTATGTGGCGAATGGTGAGAAGAAAGAAGAGACTCATTATTTTGACTGCGAAGCCTGGGGCAAGCTTGCCGATATCATTCGTCAATATGCCACCAAGGGTAAGCAAGTCATGATTGAAGGTCGATTGAAATATGATTCTTGGGACACACCCGATGGCAAGAAAGCCAGTAGAATCAAAGTTTTTGTCGAGAATCTTCAATTACTCGGATCACCTTCCGGTGGATCCGGTGGAAGAGAATCTTCCGGAGGATATCCAGATCAGAAATATGATTCGCCTAGTTACCCAAGCAATTCCGGTGGAGACTCCGGTTCTCAATTTGGTGAATACGAATCACAAGCATCGTCCGATGACGAACCATTTTAATACCAATTTTCAATAGGAATAATAAATTATGAATGAAGAAGTAGAAGATAAACAAGGTTATGATAGATCCTCTGATGATGATAGAGGCTACAGAGGAAAAGACGGGGAGAGTAAATTCCCGAGAAAGAACCCTAAATACAAAAAGAAAGTTTGTAAGTTCTGTGTAGATAAAGATATGGAAGCAAGTTTGGATTACAAAAGAACTGATATTTTGGAAAGATTTATCACCAATCGTGGTAAGATCATTCCAAGAAGAATTACCGGAACTTGTGCTAAACACCAAAGAGTTCTTGCTAGAGAAATCAGAAAGTCTAGAAGCATCGGTCTTCTTCCATTTAAGGTTCTGTAGGGAGTTGTCAGTATGAAAGTAATTTTACAAAAAGATGTAACAAATCTAGGTGATGCAGGTGATGTGAAAGAAGTGGCGGATGGTTATGCCAGAAACTTTCTCATTCCTAAGAAATTTGCTGTAAGAGCAAGTGCAGGTTCTACAAAGATGGCTCTCCACCAAAAGAGACTAGCTGAACTGAAAAAGGAAAAAAGAGCTAAATCGATGAAAGAATTGGCTTCTTCCATCAATGGGCAATCGGTTACTGTTAAAGTTAAAGTTGGTGAAAATGAGAAAATTTTCGGATCTGTAACAGCACAGGATATTGCGCAAGCATTAGCTAATAAAGGTTTTGAAATTGATAAAAGAAGAATTGATTTGGATCAACCAATCAAATCTCTTGGAGAGTTCAAAATTCGTTTGAAATTGGCTGATGGTATTCAAGCGGAGATAACTCTCACAATTGAAGGCGAATCCTAAGATTATTAGGTAACCAATATACCCATGAGTTCCGGAACCCTCCATGAGGTTGAGACAGAGAAATCACTTTTAGGTACTCTTCTCATGAAGGGTATGGGTGGAAGAGGAGAACTCGTTCTAAAGCCGGTGGATTTCTATATTGAAGTCCACCAAAGAATATATACTGCCATTGAAGATCTAGCCGCACTCGGTGTGGAAATAGACCCTATTTCGGTAATCAATCATCTAAAAGAAACAGGAAATGTAAAAGATGAGAACAAAGACGTGGAATATATCATGTCTCTGTACCGAGATACGATTCCAACTCACTCAATTGAATACTACATAGGAAGAATCAGAAGACTTTCCGACCGAAGAAAATACCAAAAGGCTCTTATGGAGGCAAGTGAAGATCTCCAAGACGCTCAAGGTGATAACGATACTATTTTTGCCCGTATAGAACAGGCTCTCATGGATATTTCCAGGGTGGAGAGATCCAAGGGGCTTCGCCTAGTAAAAGAAGACACACAGGATTTAATAGACTATGTAAAGCTTTTATTGGAAAATAAGGGCGGGATAATGGGTTTAAGAACTCATTATAGTGAGTTAGATGATCTTACCGGTGGATTCAAATCGCATGAGTTGATTGTACTGGCGGCAAGACCCGGTAATGGAAAGACAACATTTGCCCTCAATATTGCTGCCAATGTAGCTTTAAAAGAAAAGAAAGTCGTTGCCATCTTCACTACAGAGATGAGTCGAACAGAGATGCTTTTAAAAATGATCTGTGCGGAAGCTCGTATTGATTCGAAGCTTCTGCAGAGTGGAAGTATTCCTGCAAGTCAATCCAAATCCCTGTTAATGGCAATCACCAATATCACTTCTGCTCCTATCTATATCGATGACTCGGGAAACTTTTCGGTTCAAGAAATTGCCGCAAGAGTGAGGCAGTTGAAAACCAATGAAGATATCGGTTTGGTTATCGTTGACTATATTCAGTTGGTCAACGATCCTAAGGCTGCAGGTCAGGGTAGACAGGTGGAAGTTTCCAGTGTTTCCAGAAATTTAAAGTTATTAACCAGAGATGCGAATTGTCCCATACTTGCCCTTTCGCAAATGTCCAGAGAAGTTGAAAAGAGAACCAAGGATCAGAGACCGGTTCTGTCCGACTTACGGGAATCAGGTGCGATTGAGCAGGATGCCGACATTGTTGCATTCATTCATATAGAAGAAAAAGTGAAGGGTGATGAAACTCCTCCTGAAAAGAAAGGGAAAGCCGACATCATCATAGCAAAAAACAGAGCAGGTGCACTGAAAACTTTCGAGTTATTGTTTACACCAAAATACAGTAGATTTGATAATATCAGTATCTCTGAACAAGTCCATAATTAAGAAAAACGAAGGAATTAACATTGAAAGATTGGGTTAGAAAGAATTTTAAAAATCGCGTTCATGCCGAGAGCTTAACAACCAAAGATATAGGAAAGAAGGTATTTCTGTGCGGCTGGGCTTTTCGTTTTAGAGACCAAGGCGGGGTGATATTCATCGATCTTAGAGACCGCTCCGGCATAGTTCAGATTGTAGCAAGAAAGGAAGCTCTAGGTGAATCCTTTCATCTTGCGGAAAAAATTCGTTCTGAGTTTGTGATTGCAGTGGAAGGTGAATTGGTCGCACGCGATAAGGAAGCTGTCAATCCCAAGATGAAAACAGGAGAGGTGGAGATCATACTTTCTTCTCTGGAAATTTTGAATACATCCAAAACTCCTCCATTCTCTCTCGATGAATACGACGCCAGTGGAGAAGAAGTTCGATTGAAATATCGTTACTTGGATATGAGAACGAATGAGTTGAAAGATAGAATGATAATGCGCCACAAATTGATATTTGCCATTAGAAATTATCTGAATAAAAAAGAATTTTTGGAAATTGAAACACCCATATTAAACAAGTCCACGCCCGAAGGAGCTAGAGACTTTTTGGTTCCTTCGAGATTGAATGCGGGAGAATTCTACGCACTTCCTCAATCTCCACAGATTTTCAAGCAGATACTTATGATTGGTGGGATGGAAAAATATTTCCAAATTGTAAAATGCTTTCGAGACGAAGACCTAAGAGCCGATAGACAACCGGAATTCACTCAATTGGATATGGAGTATGCCTTCGTGGACGAAGAAGAAATTCAGGCTTCTATCGAAGATATGATGAAGGAAGTATTTTCTGAAGTTTTTCAAAAGAATATAACAACGCCTTTTCCCAGAATGGTTTACAAGCAAGCAATTGAAGAATACGGTTCGGATAAACCGGATCTTAGATTTGGTATGAAGCTAGTGAATGTATCCGAAATAGTTAAGGATTGTGATTTTCAGGTTTTCACAGGAGCACTTCAATCAGGTGGGATTGTGAAAGCAATTTGTGTTCCCGGAGGAGCACAGATTTCCAGAAAAGAAATAGATGAGCTTACCCAATGGTTGGGTCGAGATTATAGATCCAAAGGTCTTGCCTATATGAAGCATGGCGCAAATGGTCTAGAGTCAACTATTACCAAGAGATTTAGCGAAGAAGCATTGACTAAACTTGCGAAAGCAATGAATTCCAAAGAGGGAGATATGCTTTTTTTCGGTGCGGACAAGCCATCTATAGTTCATAATAGCTTGGGTGCTTTGAGATTGAAGCTTGCCGATAAGTATGAGACACCTAATCCCGATGAGTTGAATTTTTCTTGGATAGTGGATTTCCCAATGTTTGAAAAAGATGAAGAAACCAATTCATGGATCTCTTTACATCATCCGTTCACATCTCCCAAGTCAGAAGATATGCCATTGTTAGATGATTTGATGGATGCTTCCAAAAACTTCCAGGGTGAAGTTCGTGCAAAAGCCTACGATCTAGTCTTGAATGGTAACGAAATTGGTGGAGGATCAATTCGTATTTTTGACGAAAGTCTTCAGACTAAAGTTTTTCAGATACTGGGAATTGATGCAGAATCTGCGAAAGAAAAATTCGGTTTTCTTTTGGATGCTTTGAGTTTCGGTGCTCCTCCGCATGGTGGAATTGCATTTGGTATAGATCGAATTCTCATGATTTTAACGAAAGCAGATTCCATTCGGGATGTAATTGCATTCCCCAAGACGCAAAAAGGAACCTGTATGATGAGTGGATGTCCTACTCCTGTAGGTGCCGATCAATTGGAAGAATTGAAGCTTCGCGCCATTAAATTGTAGAATTCATATTTTTTCCTTGTCAAAATGGAGAGAATCGTCTACAATCAAAACACATAGGGGTGTGCATCCATTTTGATAGGAGAGAGCCAGAATTTTTCATTTGCCAATCAAGAATTATACCAAAATGTCTGCGGTATAGGTGATAACCGTCTTAGAGATGTAGAGAAGCAATTGAAAATTAAAATTATTCCCCGAGGGATAAGTCTAATATTCCAAGGGGATGATGAAAGGGTCGATCTAGCTCATGGATTTTTTTCTGAGTTACAAACAGTTTTACTCTCTAGACCTGATGTAGCTTATTTTGATCAAGAAGATCTGAACACCGAGATACAAAAGCTATTTCCAAAATATATGAATCCAACAGTCAAGCCCCCATCAGATAGCGTAGAGTGGACACCTACCAATAGAGTTTTTACAAGTTTTAAAGGAAAGCCCATATTTCCTCGAACCGAGAATCAAGAAAAATTCACAGATAGTTTAAAGAATAATTATATAAGCTTTGCATTGGGACCTGCCGGAACCGGAAAAACATTCCTTTCTATAGCAGTTGCTTGTCGCTTGATGCAGACAGGAGAAGTGGATCGATTGGTTCTTACAAGACCGGCTGTGGAAGCAGGTGAGAGCTTGGGATTTCTTCCGGGGGATTTAGTGCAAAAAGTCAATCCATACCTTCGACCAATCTATGATGCCTTACATGAATGCATAGGTTTTGAAAAAACAACAGAGTTGATCTCTGTTGGTAAGATTGAAATTGCACCGATTGCTTTTATGCGGGGAAGAACTCTTTCTAATTCATTTATCATTTTGGATGAAGCTCAAAACTGTACGCTTCCCCAGTTAAAAATGTTTCTCACAAGATTCGGTAAGAATTCTCGAATGAGTGTCTCCGGTGATATCACTCAGATTGATTTGGAACACGGTAGATCCGGTCTTGAAAAAACGGTAAATATTTTAAATGATACAAAAGGAATTGGAATAGTTCAATTCAATGATAAAGATATAACAAGACACCCAATCGTGTCCACAATAGTTAAGAAATTCGAAGGAAGAGGATTATGAGAAAGGGCTATCTGGAAAGTCTAATGGCAAAAATTACGGATAGCTTAACTAGAGTAAGACCTTTGTATTTTGTGAGAAATTTACAATTCTTCTTGATATTTGTGACATTGATAGCTGTAGTTTTCATTCTTTCTCGTCCCTATCTAGGTCAGCCTAAGATGGATACTTCCGCAGAGGGGAATTATTCAATCGGTAGGGAAGCTCCGGATACAGTGGTTTCAGGGAAGGATATCTATTTTGACGATTCTGATAAAACAAATCTGGCAAAACAAAAGGCTGAACTCTCCGTTCCCTTTTACTTCGATAAAGATTATGCAACACTTACTAATGTGATTGACTTGCATATCTCCAATGATATTGAATCTCTAAAAAGACATGTTGCATCGGGTGATAAATACAATTACAATGAGTTGAAATCTGCGATTCCCCGTTGGCGCAATCGATCCAATTCAGAATTAAAATTATTAATTGATTATCAAAGAAAAGATCGATTGAAACAATCTATACTTCAATATTCCAACATAGTTTTCAGTAAGACTTGCGTCCTAAAGGAGCCTCATCCTGATCCCAAGAATTTGGAGAAATTAGGTGGTAGGATTCGAAATGAAGGAAAAAAAGATGCCGATTCTTATCACTCCGGTGAAAATATATTTCCCCGTTCTGAGATGTATAGAAATGTATCGGTAGTCCGAAGGCTTGATGAGCTTGCAGCTGCAAACATTAAGGGATACAACGAAGAGACCCTTTCAGTCGTAGTTAAAATAGGTCTGTATTATATTTTTTCCTATCCTGCATGTAATTATAATGAAGAAGCAACCAATCAAGCAAGATTAACAGCAAGAGAAAAGGTAGAAACTGTAAAAAGTAAAATTTCCACCAATCAAGTTATTGTTCGACGAGGAGAAATGATTACTCCTGAAATTCACACTCGCTTGGATATGTTGAACAAATATGCTTCCAGAGCCAATCTTTCATCAATCATATCCATGTTTATGATACAAATTGTCTTTGTAATTATAATAGCTACATTTCTTATCAAATACAATCATAAAAGATTGAATGATGTTTCGAGTAATGTGGTGGTATTCTCCATGATATGGATGATACTATTGTTTACCTACATCGCTTCCAATATTTATTTCCAAGTTGATAGTGGATTAATGTCTACATATTATTTCTCACTCTTCATACCTATTGGGATGGTATGTATGTTGGTTGGATTTATATACGATGAGAAGCTTGCCTTGGCATTGGGATTTTATTTGTCTTTCTTTATATTCTTTGCATCTCAGAATAGTTCAACAAGTCTTCTTCTTGCTATATCAACTTCTGTAGCCGGTTCCGTCTACGGAACTAAGATTCGTAAGCGAATTGATTTCATCAAGGCATCGGCACTGCTCACTATCATTCAGATGGTGGTCTCTACCAGCGGATATTTATTCGATTCTAGAGACTATTGGGTATCCAATCCAAGTGGATCTTTCTTCACAGATTTCTTTGCTTCCAATATATTTAAGCTATATGTGTTATGTGCAATTAACGGTTCCCTCTCTGCAATCGCAATGCAATCTTTGCTTCCCATCTATGAATATATTTTCAATATTCCTACTCGTTTTAAATTGATAGAACTTGCCGATACAGGACATCCTCTCTTGCAAGAATTGTTGACCAAGGCACCATCCACATATACCCATACTTTTTTGGTTGCCGCAATGTCGGAACGTGCCGCTCAAAACTTAGGCCTGGATTGGCTACTTACAAGAGTAGGAGTTTACTATCATGACATAGGAAAAATTCCCAATGCAGGATTCTTCATTGAAAATCAGCATTTAATTCCAAAACCGGAGCATATAGATAAGAACAATCCGTCCATAGCTGCCAAGGTTGTGATCGATCATGTATTGGATGGAATCGAAATGGCGAAAAAAGCAAGACTCCCCAGGGAAGTGATTAATTTTATTCCGGAGCACCATGGAACAAGTACTATGGCTTTTTTCTATCATAAAGCATTGGCAACCATTCCTATTAAACAGAGAAGGAAAATATCAAAATCAGACTTTCAATATCCGGGACCTAAGCCTCAGAGTAAAGAAACGGGTATAGTTATGATTGCCGACTCATTGGAAGCGGCTTCAAGATCACTTGATGAAGTCAATGCCGATGCGTTGGATAATTTAATCCAAAAGATCATAAATTCTAAATTAGCTGAAAATCAACTGGATGAATCAGGTCTTACTTTGGGAGATTTAACGATTGTAAAAGATTCATTTAAAGAAGTATTGCTATCCAGCCTTCACCAAAGACCTAAATATCCTAAACCCGAAGATACAAAGGCGTTGGAAGAATCCGGCAAGTCCAAAAAGAAACCAGTCAAGAAGAAGTGAATTTGAACTCAATAAAAATTGAAGTATCTCATCCAGAGTTTAAAATGATCTCCGAATCGGTTCTGAAAAAACGTATAGAAATGATAATGAAAGAATTGATTCCACAATGGTTGCAACATTGGGAATTCTCTCTATGGATAACAACGGACGGTGAGATTCGTAGCCTCAATCGCACTAGAAGAAATATTGATCGCCCCACAGATGTCCTTTCTTTTCCACTATTGGATCTTAATACTCCTCTCCCCATTCAAATATTAGGTGAGGTTGTAATTTCTTGGGATCGAACCATGGAACAAGCAATTGAGATCGGTCATACAGAAGAAGATGAATTCTATAGACTATTGGTTCATGGAATTCTTCATTTATTTGGTTATGATCATGAAACTAGCATCGAAGATGAGAAAATCATGAAAGCCAAGGAAGACGAAATACTCACTCTAATTCTTGGGGAAGGAGTATGGGATTAAAAAAAGACTCCGGGATTGTGATTCAATCCAGAAATATTGGAGACAACGACAGAGTTATATCCCTTTTGAGTGAAACAGAATTTCGAAAGAATTACTTTCTTCGAGGTATTAGAAAATCAAAATCAAGACCCATCGCGGCAAGTGAAATAGGTTCCTTGGTAGAGGTGAACTATTATGAGCGGGAAGGTAAAGAATGGAATGATGTAAAGGAAGTCCATCTACTCGACCGTTTTGATTTAATCAAGAGTTCTGTATTGGGATTGTATTTTATTTCTTATATATCCGAAATTGCATCTGCATTGATGTTGGAAGGAGAGTTACACGAAAAGGAAGCAAAATTAATCAGAATGGCATTTACCGAGGTAAACACCAATGGATTTCATTTTGGAATACTGCCTTTTTTAAAAATTCGTTTATTGGGATATTTGGGAATTATTCCTCAAGAATTTCTTTGTATGGATTGCGGAGAGGAAATTTGGTTAAAAAAAGAAGCAGACATTCAGGAAACAACATTGGATTTATTCTGTGGGGATTGTCGTTCTCTCACTGATAATAAGATCCAAGTCATTCGTTTTTTAAGAGACTGTGTCCATCTGAAATTTTCAAATCTTTTTAGCGATGTAATTCCCGTGCCGTTATTATTTTCTTCGGATGAAATATTAAATACTTTTTTGGATAGCTATTTGGGAAGGGGCTTGAAAACATCGAAAGAATTCTATAGGTTGTTAAAAAATGAACTCACTTTATAAAACACTAATGTTTTTTCTTGGATTGTCTCTGATTTTATTTTCACTTTTTCTGGGAATTGATAAGAACAAACGAGTTCATCTATCAGCTGAGGATGCACCTCGACAAATCAGTGACAGCTACGAGTTTCGCGAATATGTAGGTAAGATAAAATGGCAGATTTTCCAAGATATAGATAAGAATTGGTGTCAGAAATTCAATTGCCAATAAGTGTAAGAATTAAATCTTTTACATAGCATGAAAACTTCCCAATTACTGAAAGAACAAGTCCTATATTTTATTCAAGAATCCGCCGCTCACTATCTTAATACTTTGCAGATCCCAGTCGACTCGGCAAGAGTTCGAATTGAATACTCCAGAGATGAAAAATTCGGAGACTATTCAACTTCCTTTGCTTTGGAAAATAAAAAGATCATTTCCGGGAATCCGTTGGATATTGCGAATTCCCTATTGGAGATTATGAATTCCAAAGAAAATTCCAAAATCATGTTTTCCAATATTACGGTCACTCCTCCCGGTTTCATAAATTTTCGAATGAGAGAAAAATTCATTCGAGACTATCTGAACTCTCATTTGATGAAGAATGATCTTTTCGCAGAACTTGCAGAGAAGAAAAAGATCAATTTAGAGTTTGTCAGTGCGAATCCGACAGGTCCTCTGAATATTGTTTCAGCAAGAGCGGCATCCTATGGAGATGCACTTGCATCTCTCTTATCCACATTAGGACATAAGGTGGATCGAGAATTCTACGTGAACGATTATGGAAATCAAGTGCGGCTTTTGGGTGTTGCGGTTCTTCTTCGCTACAAGGAATTACTCGGTGCAAGCATATCTTTTCAAGAAGAAGATGATGGAAGGTCATTGGATGAATTGATTGAGTCCAATGTTCTGCCTGCGGAGAGCTATCGCGGAGAATATATTATCGATATAGTAACCGCATTGAAAGAAGATGCTCGGGAAGTAGATTTCATTGAATCTAAATTGAAAACAAAAGAATATGATGAGTTAGTTGAATATCTTTCCAAAAAAGCAATAGAGTTCAATCTCAATGGACAGAAGAAAGATCTTTTGGATTTCGGTGTGAAGTTTGACAGGTTCTTTTCCGAGAGAAGCTTGCACGAGGCAGGGGAAGTTATGAAATCTCTTACCTATTTGGAGAAAGCCAATTCCATCTTTACTGAAGATAAGAAAAAAGTGTTTCGCTCTACTGATTTCGGAGATGATAAAGACAGAGTAGTTGTAAGAGATGACGGAAGACCAACCTATCTGTTAGCTGATATAGCCTATCATAAAAATAAAATCGACAGAGGCTATGATGAAATATTGGATATCTGGGGACCGGATCACCATGGTTATATAGCGAGATTGTCCGGTGCCATGCAATCTATGAATTATCCCAAAGAAAACTTCACCGTAATCATATGTCAGCAGGTGAACCTTTTAGAAGAGGGAAAAAAGGTTAAGATGAGTAAACGGTTGGGGAACTTTCAGAGAATGAAAGATTTAATCCACTATTTGGGTAATTCGGCAAGAGATGTGGGTAGGTATTTTTTCATTACAAGAACCGCTGAGGCTCCATTGGATTTTGATTTGGATTTGGCGAAAGACGAGTCCGATAAAAATCCCGTGTTCTATCTTCAGTATGCACATGCCAGAATTTCTTCCATATTTAGAGAAGTGGGAGAGGACTATTCTTTGGATTGGGATGAAAATTTTGAGTGGACAGATGAGAGAGGGCGAGTTTTATTTTGGGTGGCTCGTTTTCACGAAGAGATTTTTGATGCGGCTATGAATCGTGAACCTCACAGGATTACTACCTATCTACAATTTCTATGCAAGGCGTTTACAAGGTTTTACGGAGCTAAAGAAAATCGTCTGAAGGATAGCGATGAATCCACGAAGATGCAATTGGCATATCTATGTAAGGTTACTCAGCTTGCCATTCGTGAAAGTTTAAGTCTTCTGGGAATCTCTGCTCCGGAAAAAATGGAAAAGGTTAGTGAATGAGTAATCAGGGAATGAATCAAGTTGTAATCGTTGCGACCGGTTCAGAGATTACGAATGGAAAGTCAACCGATACCAACTCGGGCTGGATTGCCAATGAATTGTCCGGTCAAGGATTTTCTATTCGTCAATTCATAGCTCTTCCGGATGATCCCGATTTGATTTATGATGTTCTTTCGCAGCTGATAGAAAAACAATCTGCCAACTGGATCATTATGACGGGAGGACTTGGTCCCACAGAAGACGATTATACCGTTGATGTTGTTTTGAAGCTTACTAATCAGAAATCCATGATTGTAGAGAAGGCGAAAAGAAAACTACAAGCCATCTATGAAAAAAGAGGAGTGAATTACGAAGCAATTCTCCCAACAGTTCTCAGACAAACACGGGTTCCGGAAGATTCTGAAATATTGGAAAATCGAGTAGGGATTGCTCCCGGTTTTATTTATAAATTTTCTAATCATTGTAAATTGGTCTGCATGCCAGGTGTTCCTCCTGAGATGAGAACCATGTTCGAAAAAAAACTTTTACCAAGGATGCTTTCGGATAGTCAGGAGAAAAGATCCCGTGGTGAACGAACCATTTGGAATATTGGTGAATCTCTCTATCAAGAAGAATTTATTAAAACACATCCATTGCTGCAGGGTAGCGATGTAGAGTGGGGAGTAACGGCGAAGAGAGGGTATATTAAAACTACATTTCTTTCCAAATCCCAAGATACGATTGATAAAATATTATCGGACTTGGATGAAAGATACATTGATCGAATTTCCGGCAATGTATTCGAAGATCTCCATAAAGTTCTAATCGAAAGAGGGCAAAAGATTGCCATCGCAGAATCATGCACAGGTGGTTGGACAGGGAAGATCCTGACAGACATGCCCGGCTCTTCTGAGTATTTCATTGCATCATTGGTTACCTATCACAACCAAGCCAAAGAGAATATACTTTTTGTTCCCAATGAAACATTGATGAATATGGGTGCGGTCAGTGAGGAGACGGCAAAAGTAATGCTCTCCGGTTTGGAGAAGCATTTTGATATAGATTTCTCAGTTAGCATTACGGGAATTGCGGGACCTGGGGGAGGAACGGATGAAAAACCTGTAGGATTAGTCTATATTGGAGTTAAAAGAAAAGGAAAGCCGGCTAAAATAATGAAATATTATTTTCCGGGTAACAGGGAAATGGTAAGAGAGTCAACGGCAAATAACGCAATTTTTCAATTGTATAAGGAAGTAATTTCATGATGTATTATATTATAAGTATCATTTTCTTTAGTATTGTTTTTGTTTATTTTCCCGTAGCTCAACTGAGTTGGTCTCATCAGGTATTTGAAACCTGGCTATGGGATAAATCAGGTGGCTATGGAACCAAGCCTGATCCTATTTCAGAGAATCCTATCGATACTCTATCCGGTTATAAATACAAAAATAAATTTTTCAGTTTTCCATCGGGTCGTTTTTATCAGGTTTCTGAGGGAAAACTTTTAGAATATTCTATTTTGGATGAAGGTTATTTTGAATACAAAAAACTGGGAGATGAAGTTTCCTATTATAATGGATGGAAAGAATTGTTTTGGAAGAAGCCCTATTCGAGCTACCCTAGACCGGGTTATTTTTCTTCTATTCTTCCATTAGTTTCAGGTGATGGGAATACTGTGTTCTTTGCCGATAGAAATGGAAATCCTTCTGCTACTCCTTCTGTGGATGGAAGGTTCGCAACAGATATATGCTTTAGTGTAGAAGTGGATCATACTTTGGTTTTATTCTCCGGTGGGGAATATTTTCTATTGAATGGAAAGGGAGAAATTTTGAAGCAATACGAGAGTGCTAAGGTAGAAAATCATAGCGATACGTATTTTGCCAAATCATGTTCTATATCCCCAAACGGAGATAAGTTTGCCATTCACCACCAACAAGGTCAAGAAGACAAAATCGTAATTTACGATTCCAAAGGAAAAGAATATGAATTTTCTTTGGATACAATCTATCCGCATAAGTTGCATTTTGTCTTAAATAATCACTCCGAGATATTAATTGCCAATCAGAATTCCGTTAAGTTACTTTCGGATAGAGGGAAGTTAATACATTCCAAAGAAAATCTTCCAATGAATACATACTACAATCCTGTCCTTGCTTTGGGTGATTTCTTTTTATGGGGATCCAATGAATCAATGAATGTTTGGAATAGAGAGGGTGTTACTATATATGAAAAGAAATTACCTCAGAATAATCAGCCATTGCGATTCTTACCCGGTAAAATACCCAATACTTTCTATGTGGAAACCAAAGAAAATATAAAGCAGATTTCTATCTTTTAGTTAGAATCGAATTTTTAGTTATCTTCTAGTTGATATATGGAAAGGGATTTGAATCCGGTTCTTCCTGATTTATCAATGAGAGATATAATTTCAGTTTTCACGTTTTTATGAAGATTGAATATTAGCTGGTCACTGATTTCCCGACAAATATATAGCCCTCTTCCATGTGAATCGGAAAGACCGGGAGGAAGACCAATTTCATCTTCACTCGTAATATGTCTGTCCAATCTATATAGAATTTCGGACTTTTCCAATGAACCAAACCGATCTTGTGTAACCAAGATAAAACTATTTTTGTTCTGTCCGTAACCAATTGTGAAAAAATCTTCCGGTTGGAGATCTATGTTTTCCAAGGGAACAATTAAATCTTGAGAAGGCAATTCGAATTGGTATTTGTATCTTCCATCCTCATCTTTCGGAGCTCGAATCATTGCATTCGATGTTAATTCTTCCAATACTTGTTGGATGGAGTTCGGAGCCCCTCCTTGTATCATAAACTTGGAGATTTTTCCACAAAGTATGTTTCGATCTTTGTCGCTTTTGATAGTTTTATAAACTATTCCCGATTCCGGCGGAGGTTCAAACTCAGTGTCCAAACGATCAGTAATCACTTCGAAATTATGGGGAAAGTATTTCTCTACTCCAAAAATATCATTGGTGAGTAGCTTGTGAACCATAGTTTCAATGACTTGTATGTCCAAGAAAGAGTATTTGGGAATGATATTCCAAACATTATGTTCTTTAGCGAATCGGATATAATCGTTTATATTGTATGCTGTGATCAAAGCGTAAATGATGTCAGGATGATTATTCTGAATATATTCCACCAGATCCAATCCGGATTTTCCCGGCATTCGGATATCAGTTATTACCAGGTTGATATTTTCTTTCTCAAGGATTTCTACAGCTGTATCATAATTTTCTGCATCATATACAGAATAATGATTGGATAATAAATCTTTGATTCCTTCCCGAATGGACTGAATGTCCTCAACTATAAGAATACTCTTATTCATTTACTCCTCCCAAGCTTGTGGGATAGGGAAGTGAAATAGTGAATCTTGTTTTGTCGTCCATAGTTTTTACAATTATAGTTCCTTGGTGTTCCCGAATGATAGCATAGATAACAGAAAGTCCTAATCCTGTTCCGTTTGATTGCTTATTGCTTGTAAAAAATGGATCAAATATCTTATCTATGATGTTTTTGGGGATACCTCCCGCATTATCCTCAATAATTATATGGATCATATTTTTTGTTTTTCTCATGTCAACCCTAATATATCCGGTTCTATAATCGAAGGCTTGAAGCGAGTTTCTGAATAGATTCTGAAAAACACGTTCCATTTTAAACGAATTGAACGGTAAGAAATAATTGGAATCAAAATTTAAAATAAAATCAATATTTTTGCTGAGCACCGGATAGAGACGAACTACATTGTCTTTTGCTTTTTTTATAGTTTCTCCAATATCCCCATTGCTTAGTTTGAGCTTTTCCGGTTTTGCAAAACTTATGATCTCACTAACGATGTGAGCGGCTCGGTTAACATCATTTCTTATCATTTCGAGCCTTTTTTCTATGAACTCTAGGCTGGATTTCTGCAAACTATTCTGTAGATTCTGAAGGGTAAGATTGATACCGGTAAGAGGATTATTCAATTCATGTGCGATACCGGAGACAAGTATTCCAATCGAAGCAAGATTACGCATTCTAAGGGATTCTTCTTCTTTTTCTTTTATACTTGTTATATCTGATATTTTTTCTACGATCGAGATAATTCTACCGTTCTCTTCAATAGGAAAGTAATCTAGATATAAATTTTTAGTGTGGTTTTTACTTTTATAAAGAATCTCTCTACTCAGAGTGGGTCTTTTATTTTCTGCATTTTTTGGAAATAACCCGTTTAGTGAATTATCTTCTCTAGAAATTAAAGCAGGGCAATAAGGGCAGATTTCATCCCTACCATAAATTGCCTCGTAGCAAAATTGATTGATCAATTCTTCCTTGGTGCTTTTTTTGGAAAACTCAACAGCGGCTCTATTTACATTTTTAATTTTGAAATTCTCTTCGATGTAAATCAGTGGTTCCGTAATTCCGTTAAAAATTTGATTCAAAGACTGCAAATCAACTTTTTCATTTTGAGAATTTGATAAATCATTTTCCATCTATTGATCTAATAACCTAATGAATTTTTGAAATGATTGAGATTCTTGTTGTGAATTTTGTTCTCCTGATTCTTTTGCATATGGGAGATCATACTGATTTGAATCAAAGAATCTTGCAATAAACGGATGTAGAAGTTCTTTTTGAAATTGTTTCGTCTATGGTTTCCACTATCATTTTTCAAGAATGAAAGAGGAAGTATGTCTTGAACCACACCTTCATAGGCATGGATTTCAATATCATTGATGTCCTCGTCCATGGGAGACTCGTCTACTATCTTGGTAAGGACTCTTGGGTAACTTCCGGTCTCTTCAATCATCACAGTATATTCCACTTTGGATAAAACCGAGCCATTGAATTCCAGATAAATGGACTTTTCTTCGGATGATTTCACTTCGGTTTTATTGAGTGGATTGGCAATCACATTGTATTTTATAATTTTAATACCGGTTCTATTGGGATAGGTTCCCTTATATCTGATGATTGTATTAGCAGGAAGTGTTGTTAATTTACGAATGGAGAGAAGATCTCTAGCTTTATGGAGACCTTGGTATAAGTTTCTAATGTTTTCATCAAGTCTTGCTTCTTCTTTATCGGCTGAAGTTAAAGCGTTGGATGGTGTAGATTGCGCGCTGAGTTCTGTCTCTATTCTAATAGAAGAATGAGAAACAGAACAAATAGGGAAGATTAAGAATAGAAATAAAGCAAATTTAATTCTATTCTCCTTGAGGAATCTTGGTGGATTCCGAATCGGTATTGTCTAAAGATCCGGGAGTCTGTTCAAATGACGGCTTGCTACCGGCTTCCGGGATGAGGACATCATCTTTCTTAGCGAAAAGAAAAGAAAGGAGTAGAGCCAAAGCGATAAAAGTTACACCTGCACCTCTTGTTACTTTGGTCATGACATCCGCTGTGGATGCACCAAAAACAGAACCCGAAGATCCACCGCTAAGCATGCCGCCTACCGACCCACCCTTGCCGGTCTGAACCATCACAAGGAAGATAAGAAAAAAGCACGTAAGTGCGAAAATAACTAGAATTGAAGTAATTAAAAAACCCATATTTTCTCCAAGTTAGAAAATCAACTTAAGGACGCAACTACAAAAGACCCAAGAAGGATTCAGTCTTTTGACTTGCTCCACCTACCAACCCACCATCAATATCTTCCTTTTCCAAAAGGGATTTGATGTTGTCCGGTTTTACCGATCCACCGTATAGAATAGGCATTGCTTTGGCAATTTCCTCCGTGCCGGAGTTGAGGGCGGACACTTCTTTGCGAATAAATGCATGTGCCTCCTGCGCCATTTCCGGAGTTGCAGTTTTCCCGGTTCCAATTGCCCATACAGGTTCATATGCGAGGATGACATTTTTCAAATGATTCGAATCGATCGTTTCGAGACCTTCTCGAATCTGTGTCGAGAGAACTTCGAAGGTTTTGCCCGCTTCTCGTTCTTCCAATTTTTCACCGATGCAATAGACAACCCTCCATCCTCTACTCAATAAAAAATACGTTTTGTCTGAGCAGATTTTATTGGTTTCTCCGTGGTATTGGCGTCTCTCTGAGTGTCCTACGAGACCCAATTTAATTCCAAAATCTTCCGCCTGGTGAGGAGCAGTTTCCCCGGTCATCGCTGTCAGATCAGATGGGTAGATATTTTGAACACCTACCTGAATGGGGGAGCCCTTTACCGCTTCTATTACCGCCGGTATATGAAGATGACTGGGAAAAACCCAGACTAAAGTGTCTTTCAAGGACGGGAGTCCTTTTTTAATGCCTTCCGCCAAAGTCTTAGCTTCGGACAATCCTAGGTTCATCTTCCAATTTCCAGCGATAATAGTTGGTCTCATTACTTTTCTCCGTTTAAGAGTGCCTTCACACCCGGTAATTGTTTTCCTTCTAAAAATTCCAGAGATGCTCCACCACCGGTTGAGATATGGGTGATCTTATCAGCTAATTTTGCCTTGTTGATCGCCGCTATGGAATCTCCCCCACCTACTACAGTGACAGCTTTGGATTTTGCAACAGCCTTGGCAATCTGGAGAGTTCCATTGGCGAATTTATCCATTTCGAATACACCCATGGGACCATTCCAGAAAATTGTCTTAGCTTCTTTAATCACTTTTTCGTAATTGCTTATTGTTTTGGAACCAATATCCATTCCCATCCAGCCATCTAAAATTCCCATTTTATCGACGGATTTGGATTTTGCCTTATCGGAGAAAGAATCTGCAATGACATGGTCTACCGGAAGTTGTAGGTCGATTCCTTGAATACCTGCATTGTCAATCAATTGGTAGGCTTGGACTTCATAGTCCTTTTCGAAAAGGGAGTTCCCGATTGGAATTGCTCTCGATTTTAAAAAGGTATAAGCCATTCCACCACCAATCAAAATATGATCCACTTTATCCGTGAGGTTCTTCAGGATCTTGATCTTGGAAGAAACCTTGGAACCACCGATGATTGCAACAAAGGGTTTAGCCGGACGAGAAACCAAAGAACCTAGAGTTTCAATTTCTTTTCTCATCAGAAGCCCGGCAAAACTGGGCAGTTCATGAGCGATCCCTTCCGTAGAAGCATGGGCTCTATGAGCGGCACCGAAGGCATCATTTACATAAACATCAGCTAGACTTGCTAAAGCTTTTACAAACTTCTTTTCATTTTCTTCTTCTTCTGCATGGAACCTGAGATTTTCCAGGATGAGAATCTCACCATTTTTTAGATTTTTGGAAAGCTTTTCTGCATCAGAACCTACAACTGTGTCAGAGAATACCACTGAATGTTCTACCATGGTTTTGAATTTTTCAAAAACCGGTTTCATAGAGAATTCCGGATTCACCTTGCCTTTCGGTCTGCCAAGATGTGAGCCAATGATAACTCTTGCCCCTTTGGAAACTAGGAGGTCTATGGTGGGTAGAGTCTTTTCTATTCGAGTGGTATCTGTTACTGTGCCATTCTCCAAGGGGACATTGAAGTCCACTCGGAGAAAAATTCTTTTGCCTGCAAGGTCTTCGTTTTCTATTTTAGGAAGATTCATTCTTATCCTTTGCTAGCCATAAAACGAATGAGATCCAATACACGATTAGAATAACCCATTTCGTTGTCATACCAAGAAACTAATTTAAAAAATTTATCATTCAACTCGATGCAAGCATCACTGTCGAATATAGAAGAATACTTGTTACCAACGAAATCATTGGATACAACCATCTCATCAGTATAGCCCAAGAAACCTTTCATAGTAGTTTCACTGGCTTCTTTCATTTTCTTTCTTATCTCAGTTAGATTCGTTGATTTAGTTGTCTTAACAGTTAGATCCACTACCGATACGTTAGGTGTTGGAACACGGAACGCCATGCCGGTAAGTTTTCCATTCACTTCAGGGATACAAAGTCCTACAGCCTTAGCCGCTCCCGTTGAAGCAGGGATGATATTTTGAGCCGCACCTCTACCACCTCGGAAGTCTTTCTTGGAAGGACCGTCCACAGTGGGTTGTGTTGCTGTCATTGCGTGAACAGTAGTCATCAGACCTTCATCGAAACCGAAGTTGTCCAAAATAACTTTCACGATCGGAGCCAAGCAATTTGTGGTACAAGAAGCATTGGATACGATGTGGTCACTGGATGGATTGTATTTTTCATTGTTAACGCCCATTACAAAAGTAGGGATTTCTTTGTCTTTTGCGGGAGCAGAGATCACAACTTTTTTAGCACCGGCGGTCAAATGTTTGGATGCGCCTGCTTTGTCTGTGAATAGACCGGTAGACTCAATCACATAATCAACACCCATGGCTTTCCAGGGAAGATTAGCCGGATCTCTTTCAGAAATACATTTGATTTTCTTGCCGTCGATGATGATTCCTTCATCGTCATGAGTTACGTTTCCGTCAAAAATCCCATGAGTTGAATCGTATTTAAAAAGATAGGCGAGGTTATCAGGGGTAACGAGGTCGTTTATAGCTACAAATTCTAAATTTTTGTCTTTAATTCCGGAACGAAGAACCAGTCTTCCGATTCTACCGAAACCATTTATTGCAATCTTGGTCATGTCCTACTCCGAGGTTTTTTTTCCATTCTAGGAATCTTAATGAATCTGTAAACTTAGTTTCCTACCGAAAAAGTCCCTAAAAGGCACTCTCGAGGCAGTGTTCCTAGCATACGAGAATCCATGGAATAGTCTCGATTGTCTCCCAAAAGGAAATATTGATTGTCAGGAACTCTTAATTCGGGCATTTGATCTCTGGATGTAAGTTCTGATGGGAGGGGAGGTCTCTCATCAATCCATTGTGCAGGGTAGAGATTTTTGGGAATAGGATCCCCATTGCGAATCAAGGTTTTGTCTCGAATTGCAATGAGATCTCCCGGTTTTCCAACTATCCTTGATATGATGACACCTGTTTCCCTTTCACAGAGAACTATATCCCCTATGAGGAAGTTCTTCTTCCATTTCTGCAGCATATAGCTTCCACCAAGTTTTAAGGTTGGCTCCATGGCTTTGGATTCGATAAGAATGGGTTGGTAGATGAATCCTCTTATGAATAGAGAGAGAATTCCTCCCAGTAAAATTCCAACTCCTATGAACCATAGGAGTTTCTTTAGATTGAATTTAGAGTTTTTTCTATCCGGGTTGTATGAAGCAGGCATCTTTTAAACTAAAATTCAATTCCCGGTTTTGTAAACAACAATCTACTGAGTCAGTAGAATCGCACCTGTCAATGCTAAAATTGCATAGAACTCAGGAAAGGAGGCAAGGATCATAGTCTTACCAAATGCATCTTGATCGTTTCCGATGGCATTGATACCGTTGGCACAAACTTTCCCTTGGTGCATGGCGGAGAAAAATCCGGCAACTCCAATGGCAATTCCGGCACCGAGTACTGCACCTGCTTTTACCAGAGAAACTTCCGCTTGCATCTCACCACTAAAAAGGATGAATCCTACGAATCCGTAAAGACCTTGGGTAGCGGGGAGACCGGCAAGAACCAATCCGGTTCCAAAGGCTTCCGGTTTCTTTTGGATCATTCCAAGAACTGCCGCTCCACCTGTTGCCATTCCAATCGCTGATCCCGCACCGGCAAGACCTAACATCAAACCCAAACCAATTCCTACCATTATCTGTTCCATAACAACTCCTTTCTTATTTTCTCTAAATCTATTTCTTTTTATAACTGTTTCAAATTATTTCAAATTCTCACCAAATATTTAATAAATTTTCACCAACATTCAAATCCATTTCTCATTCTATTACGAATTCTCTTTGGCGACAGAGAAAGGTTTGAACTCTCTTCCTCCACCGACGAAATTCATGTTTTTATAAAATTCCACAAAAGTCAGACGCAGTGGATGCACAAAAGAACCTAGCACACTCAATGCGATATTCAATACATGACCCAATACCATAATAATCAAAGTGAAAACCACAAAGGGAGAAGCCATGTCCCCATTGGGTAATACCATGAAGGCAACTTGATTGAAGGCATTGCCCAAAAGCCCCGATGCCAAACCCAAAGCAAACAATCGAACATAGGATAGAAAATCTCCGGAGAATCCTATTACAAATTGATAGGCTTCCCAGATTCCAAAAACAGGACGAATGAATAGCTTCTTATCCGGATTGTTGAAGAGAAAAAAGCAAACCAGTCCCGTATAGAATACACTCTGTCCCATAATTAACGGCAATTCTATCAGCCATTCTCCTATCGGAAATATTCCTACAGCGAAATTCTGATTGAAACCCAAGTCCAGAAAATCCCTATGCACGGCTATGATGGTTCCACCCCAGATCAATCCAAGAACGGACATAGGTTTAATGGAAAAGAGAAAATTTCTCTCCATCTTGAATTGATTGATAGATTGTAAAATCAAAGCAAAAGATAGTTGGACAAAACCCAAAACAAGAGCCAAGGTCATAGCAGGGTAGATTGTCTTTCCGTCGATTGTATATGCACTGAATAGGGCGATGCTTCCCCCATTTTCCAATATATAAAAATCACTTCCCGGCATCTTGAAAAATGCCTCTCCGAAGAATGTATTCAATAAAAACCCACTGAATATAGTGGATACGGATAGATAGATCATGAGAAGTGCGATTACCTTTTTATCCTTTGATAATTTAGTATAGGCAATAACAGAGAGTAGGAGAAGAATTGCTCCATATCCAATATCGCCCAGGCATAGTCCGAAGAAAAGTGTGAAAAAGGGTGCAAAAAAAACGGTCGGATCCAATTCCATATATTTGGGTAGGGCAAAAATTCTGGTAATCGGTTCGAAAGCTTTGGAGAACCGATTGTTTCTAAGCTTAATGGGAACATTTTCTCCCAAACTTGGTTTTTCGATTTGGTAAGATATGGACTCTTTTTCCAAGAAAGACAAGATTTTTTTCTCATCCAATATAGGCAAGTAGCCCGTTATTGCAAAAACCGTAGCATTTTTATCATTGGCAAGACTGAGTTTTGCTGTTTCGAAATCAATTGCTACTTGAACTTTATCGATTTCGAATTGAATATGATCTTTTTCTCTGGAAAATCTCGCTAAAAATAATTCATCTTTTGCAATGGACTTTTCCAAAATAGCAATGTCTCTTTGGATTTCGGTGATACTTGTTCGTGGGAGCTGCACTTCATCAAATCCGGGGTCTTTTAATTCTTCCGATGATTTTTCTTCCGACTTTTCCGATATTTCATTGGTTGATAATTTCGGAATAAAGTGAACTAAATACAGGTCATCTCCTTTCTGATGAATCGGAAAGTAATATGGATCAGGTAGCTTTGTTTTTTCCCAAGTAGATAGGCTTGTTAAGTGAAACTTGGTTTCGATACCTGATTCTTTTAGATTGTCAATTTTCTCCCAGTCAAAATCTCCCCATGGAAGTATCGCTAAAGAATTTCGCTCCATCTCTTCGCGCGCAGAATATTCATTTTCCAACTTGGCAAATTTTTCTTCCAGATGTAGCATCTTTTGATGGAAGGTTTCAATATCTGTTGGAAAAAAATCGGAATCTTGAGAGCTGAAAATACTGGTTTCGTTTTTCGAATCTTCCAGTTCGGTTCCATAAGCATCTCCCAGCTTTTCTACTTTTTGGAGTATATTTTCGTAGGTTTGCTTTTTCTTTTGGAGTTTTCTTAGCTTGTCTCCCGGATTGGTATCGTCTGTATCCAGATGAAGCAAGCCTAATTCTTGTAATTTGGCAAGAGCTTTCTTCTTTTCGGAGTTATGAAGAAGGATGGTGATTTTTTTCATTTTTTCAATCATGCCGCTTCTCCATTCATTTTTTCTTGAAACTCTCTTTCTTGTTTCGCCTTGATAATCTTTTGTCCGGCACGGGAAAGATTCTCTTCGTCTTCCAAGAATCTTTTGATCTTGCCTATCGCTTCTCTGAATTGGGGAATCTGAACTTTTTCATAGAGGTTGACTTTTTGCGTCGTTTTCTTTCTGGCTCGGTAAAGAATCTGCATTTCCTTTTCCATCAATTCCAATTCGATATGAGCCTTAGCCATTTTTTTCAATGCATCCGTTCCGGATGGAATCCATGCTCTTTGTGCAAAAAGGGAATGATCCCTGACTTTAAAATCAATATCCTTTAGCTTGGGAACCTTTACTCCGGCTATGTTTCTTAGTTCAATGTCAACATCACCAATTGTTAAGACAGATGAATATTCCATCCATATCTTGTAGTTCTTTGCCTGTTCATTGAAAAGTTTTTCTTTTTGAACTTTTAGTTCTTCGAATTTATCTTTGGCTTTCTTAACTTCAGTTCTAAGTGCTGTTTCCTTTGCCTTTAAAGTGGGTAGAGCTTCGCTACGAGTTTTTAGTTCTTTTTGTAACTTCTGCATAGAAGTTTTGTTCATTTGGTAGCGAATACTCATGATTATTTCACCCAATATTTTTGGATGAATTCCTCCTTGATTCCCAATTCATTCGACTTGAAATGTTTACTCATCAGCTTCCAGCCTGTGTTCAACATCTCTGTAATTTCTATATTGATATCTATGGCTAGAAGTTCTCTGGAATAATCTCTTGCGAATTCCAAGGTTCTGGCATCATAATTGGTTAGGTCGAATCCATTTTCCTTTTTGGTCTTGGCATTGCCCGCATCGGCAAACAATCTAACCAATGCATTCATAACCTGTGGGTGATCCTCTCTGGTTTTCTTGCCAATCACAATTTGTTTCAATCTTGATAGCGAGCGGAATGGATCAATGATTACCTTACTTACGTCTGTGTCACGTCTCAAGAAAAGTTGTCCCTCTGTGATATATCCTGTGTTATCCGGAATGGAATGCGTAATGTCACCGTCATTAAGGGTAGTCACTGCAATGATGGTAATAGAACCACCCGTTGGCAATTGTGCCGCTTTTTCATAGAGTCTTGCCAGATCCGAATAGAGTGAACCCGGCATAGAGTCTTTCGAAGGAATCTGATCCATTTTATTGGATACGATGGCAAGAGCATCCGCATAAAGTGTCATATCAGTTAACAAAACCAAAACTTTTTCATTTTTTTCTATGGCAAAATGCTCCGCCGTTGTAAGACACATATCCGGTATTAAAAGCCTTTCTACCGGAGGGTTCTCGGTTGTATTGATGAAAGAAATAATTTTATGTTGCACTCCTGCATTTTCGAATACTGATTTATAGTATAAGTAGTCATCGTGGGCAAGTCCCATCCCACCCAGAATGATCTTGTCAGCTTCGGCTTTCAGAGCAACTGTTGCCATTACTTGGTTATAGGGTTGGTCCGAATCGGCAAAGAACGGAATCTTCTGTCCTGTTACCAGGGTATTGTTTAAATCGATTCCCGCAATTCCCGTAGCGATCAATTCGGAAGGTTGCTTTCGTCTAACGGGATTGATAGTTGGTCCACCAATCTCCACCTCTTCTCCCACCAGATCCGGTCCACCATCTATAGGTTCTCCATAGGCATTCAAGTATCGTCCGGCGAGAGAATCTCCCACTTTCAACACAGGTGGACGACCCAAGAAAATTACTTCCGCAGAGGTAGAAATTCCTTCTGTACCGGAGAATACCTGGAGGGTAACTTCCTTGCCCATAATTTTCACAACTTGGGCTTTTCTCCCATCTACAATAGCCATTTCTTCATTGCCAACATCTTCAGCATCCAGAGAAATCGTAGCTTTTGTTATTTTCGTTAGTTGAGTATAGACTTTTTGGTAAGCACTGGATTTCATGCCGCCTCCGTATGGGAAGTAGTTTTGGACTTGGAATTCAAGACTGTCTCCAATTTTTTCAAGTAATCATTAAAAGAAGAAGACTCGTATTCTTGGTAATTCATCTGACGGTATAAGTTGATTACCTCTTTGAAAAAGTCGGACACTTCTTCAAAGTCTTCGAATCGAAATTCTCTCTTGCAAACATCCAGAACAGAATGTAGCATGTATTCTTGTCTTTTTAGAGGGGTAGATGCATCAATTTTGTCGAAAGCATCTTGTTGCAAGATGACAAAATCAATCAATTCACCTCGCCAAAAATTCACATGGTATTCCAATGGAACCGAGTCATCACCCAAGATATTAATCTGGTCGTATGCTTCTTGGCTCTGACGCAAAAGATCTCTTGCCTTCTCCACTTCTTCGATCCAATCCGGAGAGATTTCATTTTTCATAAAATCTTGAAACTCGGGGTATTCCATGTATTTGGAGTAGGAATCCAGTGGATCAATTGCGGGGTATCTTTTGGAATCGGCTCTTCTCTGACTCAGTGCATAAAAGCATCTTGCCGCTTTTTTGGTGGATTCAGATACCGGCTCTTTCATATTACCACCGGCAGGTGATACGGTTCCGACGAAAGTAACCGAACCTGTTTCCCCATTGTTTAATTTAACGAAACCGGCTCTTGCATAAAAGTTGGAAATAATTGCTGTTAAATCCATCGGGAAGGCATCTTGACCGGGAAGTTCTTCCAATCGATTGGACATCTCCCTAAGAGCCTGTGCCCAGCGGGATGTAGAGTCGGCAAGTAGCAATACTCTAAGCCCCATTGCTCGGTAGTATTCAGCGATTGTCATGCCTGTATATACAGAAGCTTCCCTTGCCGCAACAGGCATATTGGAAGTATTACATATAATCGTTGTTCGCTCCATTAATTTTCTTCCGGTTCTTGGATCGTCCAGTTCCGGGAATTCCTTGAAAATTTCAACAACCTCATTGGCTCTTTCTCCACACGCGGTTAAAACTATTAAATCAGCTTGTGCGTTCTTACTCATCGCATGCTGGAGAACAGTTTTTCCGCAACCGAAAGGTCCCGGAATAAACCCGGTGCCACCTTCCGGCATTGGATTCAGGGTATCAATTGCACGGATTCCCGTTTCCAAGATTTTAAAGGGTCTGGATTTGGAGAGATAGCTTGTAATTGGAACTTTAACCGGCCATTTCTGTCGCATGGTTACCGATTTGGTTTCCCCTTCCTCATTGGAAAGAACTGCTATCTCATTATCTACTTTGTATTTACCGGCAGGAACAATTTTTTGTATTGTCCACTCTCCCTCAGTTGCAAAGGGAACCATGATTTTATGATCAATCCAGTTTTCTTTTACATTTCCCAACCAATCTGCGGCTTTTACATGGTCTCCCACTTTTGCCAGAGGAGTAAAATCGAAATCAAAATCGGAATCCAATGCATCGGCAGTGCCTCCACGTTCCAAGAAAACACCATCTAGCTTGTCTAAGTCGGTAAGTAGCCCATCGTATTTCTTGGAAAGAATCCCCGGTCCCAGATCAATTTCCAGCATTTTACCTGTAAATTCCACCGGGGTACCAATTTTGATTCCTCTGTTTGATTCGAAAACCTGAGCTGATGCTATATTGCCTGTTATCTTGATTACTTCAGCTTTGAGTTTTTTATTGTCATGAATAATAAAACATATTTCATTCTGTCCAACCGATCCGTCGACTTGAATCATTACCAAGTTGGATACTATTCCGGAAACTTTTCCCTGTGTCATTAATTCCTCTCCCTCGCATATTCCTTTGGAAAACTCGCTGAACTGACCACCCAATCAAGGGTTTTGGTTAGCTCCTCTTTTCCTCTATTTTCATCGAGAAGAACCCAGCGATTCCCCATGATAAGTTTAATGAAGTATAAAAATATGGCCTCCTCCGAAAACGGACTGAGAGGAGTGTGGGAATTCAAATATTGAATCATGATATTATCCACTGTCTTTTCCAATTCATAAAGATTGTTGTTTCGAATCAAATGGGTCAATTCTTCAATGAAGAGGAAGTGATTGGATAGACCCAAGTCCGATGAATTGCTTTTTAGAATTGTCTCAACGACAAAACCTGATCCTACCCAAGCGTCAGTTAATGGATAATTGAAAATTCTGGCATTTATAGCAGAGATAATATTCTTGAGATTTCTCTTGAATGCGAAGTAATCACTCAAAAATAACCCACAACTATCAACCGCCTCTTTATAATAAAAATGTATTAAGTCATTCTCTGCCGATCTCCCTTCATATACTGAAGGGTATTTTTTCAGGAAATATTTCATATAACCGGGCAGGGGGTGGTCTCCGTTGATTCCCGATTCTAATTCTTGGTAACTGAAAAAACATGGTCTGTGAAAATTGAAATAAGGATCTTCTAGAATTCCTTCTTTCTTTCTCAGAATGTAGAGAAGATTTTTATTGTCATTTCGATACAAAAGGTAGCGAAATTGAATCTGATCCTCTTCTTCCAATTGACTGTAGATATGATATTGTATGGATTCAATATCCTTTTCCGCGATTGCATCCGGAGTGTTGAGCTTGGGAAGAGAAGAACCTAGGTAAAAATAATCCATACGGATTACTCCTTAAATAGCCATTCCGCTGTTTTCTGCCGGAGGAAGCTCTTGAAGAATTCTTTCATCGCATCGTCTGTAAAGTCGAGCTTGTATCCTTTGTCTTTACGAATGATCTGAAAGCCGGATTTAATAGAAGAGCCTGTTAGTTTCAATCCATCGAGTTTTTCGGATATTACATCTTGAAGTGACTTTTCAAATTCGGATTTTTTTTCTTCAGGAATCAATAATTCAATCTGATCTGCTGTAATACCTGATTTATTATCAGATTGAATCCAGTTTTCTGTAATTTTTAGAATGATTGTTTTTAAAAACGCAACATCAAGACTTACTTGCTTAATTGATGGATCAATTGATTTCTTTATAATTAGATTTGTTAGCTCAGATTGCAGGGAACTCAAAGTCTGATTCTTTGCTGACTTTAAATCAGCTTCAGTGGATTCTTTGATGATCTGCGAATCTTTTTTCGCTTTATCCAAAATCCTTGAGGATTCGACCTTAGCCGATGATATCATTGAATCTGCCTCTCGCCTAGCCTCAGAAAGAATCTTTTCGGATTCAGTTTTAGACTTTTGTATACCTTCTTCGTATATTTTATCTAGTAAAGATTGGATATTTGATTCCATATACTTGTCAGTCTATGGATTGGTTTCTTTCATTCAAGAATATTTTCTTCTAGAAATTTATTACCATTCTAAATTGGATCAGGATTCGTGTCCGATATTGGAGTCACTCCACCGGGTGGTGGATTCTGTCCCGGTTCAATATCTCTGATTGGTCGTCTTGATTCCGTATTACTATTTTGATCTTTAATAATGGTTGGATTGTATTCTAATGCAGAATTGAAACGCTGGTTTTTTACTCGACTAGGTCTTAAAGAGTCTCGTATATAATTGATAGTTGTTTCATGATCAGATGGGGTCAAATAATTGAGAGAGTCGTTTCTCCATCTGTCTCGTGGTATCTGATTCCATATGAGGGACTTCATGAAAAGATCTACTTCGGATCTATATTTATGATATTCTTTCCTTATTACTTTTGCTTGAGTTATGAAGTAGTTAGTATCTTTTCTTAAAAAAAGAAACCTATTGGTTATCAATTCTCCATTTTCTTTATAGTGCGCCACCAGAAAATGGGCTTCGTCGAATCCCTGGTAACCTTCATCCAGTCTTACTTCTTGAATCACTTTCAGATCCGGGTATTTCATGATAAATTGATCCAGAGTTTCTTCGGCAAAACGATCTGCATCCCAGTCTCCGGTTCTTTTCTGTGAGTCAACTCTTAAAATAATGCTATCATCTTTGGTGAATTGAGCGATTAAATTGGATGGCGATCTCTGAACTTGTTTCATCCATGCTCGTGGGAATTTAAATTCTATGCCCAATGAATCCTCAACCCATAAAGCATAACTAAGCCGCGGTTGTGCTTTTGTTGGAGATATAACCGCAATGAGTGAGAATATGGAAATTGATAAAAAAAATGATAAATTACGAAGCATGGTTTTACCTGTACTTATTATCGAAGGATTTCTTGTTGAATCCAATCATTCAAGAAAGAATTCGTTAAAAACTTAAAAAATTACACAAATTTCAGAGATTATTAATACATTTTCACAAAAAATACTTTCAAATCAAAAATATCCTTGACGCATACTAGAGATTAGACCTAATATCAATACGTTTGACCTGTTATTGACGTTTTTATTGAAATTGAGTGAAAATTTCATTTTTATGTTGCAAAATTCTACAACATAGTTAACATTGTTTTATTCTTATTTCGAACAAATGATCAGTAAAGGGAGCTGGATTATAGAATGGGTTTTCAAATGAAGAATAAGCCAATTTCAAGATTTATTTCGAGTTGGGGATATTCGTTTCTATTAGCATCATTATTCTTTTCCTGTTCGAAGTCCAATTCAGGGGAAGGCGAGAATCTTTCCGCTCTTCTGGGATTGGGTGGAGGGAGTCGCAATTCCGAAGAAATCCCATTCACTTTAGAACAACAAAATCCTAATCCTGAAGTACCGATATTTGATGAGCCTACTCCTTCCGATTCTGGCTTCGGAAGCAATGGACCCGAGGCAAAATTCGATTTTGACCCGAGAGCTGTGGATCCGTATTCTCCCATTAGAATACGATTTAGCCAATCGGTTGAATCTTCCACTCTGGATATTGGAAACAATGTAATTGTAAGAGATGAAAATGGAGATATTATTAGTGGAATTACTCACACTTGGTCAAGTCCTGTAACCATAAGCTTACGAGCTAACCCTGCCTTGATTCAAAATACAGAATATACATTGGAAATCAATCCTCCAAGCGCACCAACTAAACTAATAGCGACAAATAGTTTTGGATCGGAAGAATTTCATCATTTTTTGGATAGTTTTACCACGGAACCGGGCTTTCCTGTGAGTTTAAAAGTTTTTTCGGGTTTGGATGAATTTGATTTCTCCAATACTCGTGCCCTTGTTTTTGATTCGTCTTTACATCCCGTATCAGGAATGAAGCTTAAAATTATATTACAAGATTCTGATAATCTCAATGCAATAAAGTCAATAGCATTATGTAAGCTAGGTGTTGTATCTTCGGGAGATACAATTTCTTGTACAGAGGGAGTAGGGCGAGGTATCCAGCTTTGTTATGAATCGTCTTGTACTCAGAACATTGAAACGAACTTGGATTCTCCATTTCCTGCTACCCTAAGACTTACTCCGGGGGTTAATAATTACTTTTATAGAATTGAATCTTTTTCAGGCAGGTATTTTTATCGAACTTTAAATTTTGTATGGGGTGAGCTTCATAAAGAAGCCACTGACCTGGCACCTGACAGTGATTTAACCTTTGGGGCAAATCTTTCCATCGTCCAATCGCAGGGGGCGACTGCAGTTTCTGGAATTATTGAAGCTTTTTCAAGAGGAGAATTTACTCTAAAAGATACTGCTGACAATCAAAACAAGACTTTAAACGGATATTTAAACAATTCATCCACAACGCATCCGGGTACTGTGAATGGGAAAACCTGCTTGGATTGGCCAATATCCAAATTTCCGAATGGCATTAAATATTTGAATCGAATTGGACCATTTTGCGGAATAGAAGTTACAGGTAATATCTTCGAAAGTTCTGAATTCTCGGATGTATCCTATTCTGCAACAGCAGATATTTATATCACAGAGATAGAGTTGGATGAGTCTGTTTGGGATGGATCTGATTGGTCACAAAACATTCAACTCACCATCAATCCCGAAGATGGTTACTTGGATCTCATTTTGAATGGGAAAAAGGCTACCGGTAGAATGGCGGCAGTAGTTAAGATAGATGAAATCGAATTCTTCGATTACTTATTGGGTGACACAATTGTATACTACAGTCCCCCGAACGGTGCTCCCGGTTTTAACTCGGAGACAGAAGGACCTGATGGAGAAGGTATTGCCTTTGGTTTAAATGAGGGGAATACCACTCCAAGAAAAGCATTTGCCAGAACAAAAATTACAGCAAACCATCAGGGAGATGCCATTATTTCGATGAACCCAAGTGCTTTCCCGGAACCATTTATGATTGCAACCCAATGTGGATCCCTTCCTGACCCTGTTCCTTATTTATTTGATTTTATATGCAATCCTTGGGCAACTCCGTGGAGTACAAATATTACTACATCCTCTATTGTTGGAACCGGAGCAGTAGCCGCAATCGTTGGTGATGTGATTGAGCAAAAGATTCCCGAAGTCAAGCCAAGAGTCGTTCAAGGTGTGATCCGAGATATTGCAACAAAAGTGGCTCCGGATATATTGAATAATATTTTAGGCCAAGTTAGAGATGGTATTGAAGTTGGTCTTCCCGGTTATCTTCCGCCACCACTCAACTCGGTAAATCTAACTATCAAAGCTCAACTTATGGAAGGCGAGACACTAACTAGAACTAGGAGAAGTGGATCTAGTTTTGGATTGGAAGCCTCTGCTCGTGCGGGGCTATTGGCATGTATTAAGGATGGAAGCAATCGTTGTCCCTGGGAATTGGGTTATTTGCGTTCACCGCTTCCTCCGGTGCCTTTACTTCCCGGATACCCATCAAATCAAGATTCATTTGTAGTTCAAAGAAATGGTCAATTGCGTAATCTGCCGTCGACCATAGATAGATGGTTCTCCAATCCAGGAGTATTACTTTCTATTCATGAAGATACACTGAACCAGGCTTTCTATTGGTTATGGAAAACCGGAGGACTGAATCTTACAATAGATAGGGATTTTATTGAGGACATCAATCAATTTACAGGAGGTTCTACATTATTGCGACTAACAACATCTCTACTGAAAGCCGATCCTATTTTAACTGTGATTTCTCCGGGTTCTTCCAGTTTTGCCGGAATATATCCCAATGATGATGTTGCATTGGTTGTGAACCCCGTTGTTGCTCCACAGATATCTTTATTGCCGATGTCAGGTGGAATGGGTGATAGCATTCCAAAGTTAGGAGTGAATCTAACGGATTTAAAAATTTCCGTTATTGGGAAGATGACAGATCCTGCCAGAGGAGGAACACCTCCGGGTACAGATTATACGATTGGAAATGTACGAATTTCTTTGATTTCGGAAGCTGATTTGAATTTGGGTACCTATCAATTACCGGAAACGAGTGGATCATTTACTTTTCATCCCGACATTATAGCGAGTGTTGGAAATCCATCTTTGCAATTAGTGATCTCCGGTGAATCGGGTAAGCTTTTTTATATCTTAGAAGTATTAGACGATCCAATCAATAATCCATTGGGATTGAGACCTGATTCAATCTATGAAGTATTGGAGCCTTTGGTAAAGGACTTAATTATTCCTCTGCTAAACAATGTAGTCCGGGATATTCCTATACCAAGGCTAAGAGCTTGTGGTTTAGATCTAACAAATGTGAAAACTATTCCCATACCCAATTCTACTTCAGATCCTTATATATTAATTCATGCAAACGCGGGAAATTATGGCTTTTTTGGGAATTGTGAATTATGAAAAGAATATTTTGTAAAAGATTAAGATTCAATCGTATTAAATTAAAATTCACTCATTTTTCAATGATTTTAGTTTTTTTAGGATGTGGTGTGAATACTAAAACAGATAGCAATGAGATGAGCGAGTTTATATTAACTCTTCTGGGAGGTGCCAATTTGTCTCCCAATCAAGTAGATCAATCTCCTATGGCGCAAGAGGATATTAATACTCCTATTTTTCAGAATCCACCCGATGAAGTAATTGCAACCAATCCTCCACCTCCACCTCAGGGAGAAGTTGTTCCCAAAACACCGGATGGTTCAATACCTATATCAGAAATCGGTCCCAGATTGGAAGTTAGGATTGATTCTCTGGACTATAGTTCAGCCGAACGATTTGATTTTTTGTCCAGACAAGTCAATACTCATGAAGATAAGATAGTAACCATTGAAAATACAGGAGATAAAATATTAAATATTTCTCAGATTAATGTAGTAGGTTCATCATCCCAGTTTCAAAGAATTTCCGGATTTTCGGGAGGGAATATTCCTGTTGGGGAAAATCGAAGCTTTACAATTCGTTTCACACCCAATGGAGCGGGTTTACGTTCCGGCGAATTGAATATTCGAAATAACGATAGTAGGATTCAATTGGGGCATCAGGCGAATATGGCAGACTTTACATTGAGGCTTCGCGGAGCCGGAACAATGACTCCTACTGCAACTGTTTTAAAAACTCCTACATCAGTTAGCAGATTCCAAAGAATAGTAATAGAATTCTCCCATGAAATGGATCGGGGAACTATTTGTAACAACGCAATGGGAATCTTTGGTAATGAAAATTATAGTCATAGAAGTGGTGGAAATCAATTGCGATTTGTAAACACGAATGACAGTTCTCTCGTCGGTGGTAGGTGCATTTGGACAGGTTTAAGACAATTGGTCTTACAACCTTATACGGCATTGGATTCTTTAACATCCTACAGGATTGAGATGGATGACGCACTTGTTCATTCAACATTATCAGGGACTACACCGGATGATAAGTTGCATTGCTTAGGGCTTCCATCCACTTGCAATACGAATCGTCGTGTAAGTTTTGCCACAGAGGCTAAATTCGAAGCCAATCTAAGTATAAATGGAAAATTACTTACCGGTTCATCAGCTCGCGGACTCGTGATCAATAGCACAAACCATCCGGTCATCACACTAACCGGTATAATAGGAGAAAATATTTCGGCTAGTTCTATCTGCATTAAAAAGCTTGGAGCTCATCATTCTTCCTGTGGGAGTTGGAATGGAATTGATTCTGTAAATTTATCGAATATCACTCCGGCAGATTTGCGTCCAACTCAGGGCTCGAATGGTTATTTTATCGAGATTAAATCAGGTGGCAAAATATACATTCGAAATTTCGGTTTCAATTATGGAACTCCACAGGTAAATCCAACGACTAGCCCTGTTCTTGCGGGAGGGAGAGTGAATATCGGAACAGGTGGTTTTGGAGTGGGTCAGCTTCAAAGCTTTTTGAATAAGTTTTTCTTAAGTAATGGATCTATGCAAGAAAACTCCGGAAACTTTCGATTAGACAATAAAATATTGCGCGAATTTTCACTGACTCCCAGAAATGCTTCATTTACCAACGGTTCAAATATTGTAACTATATCCAGTTCGGTTGGTATTCAAGTCGGTATGACAATTATCCCTACTCTCAATACTTCAAATACTGATTTTCTTTTGGCACCAATATTCATTACCGAAAGAATTTCATCCAATCAATTCAGGGTAAATAGAAATCTAAGTGCCACTAGAACTGTTTCGGTACTAATTGGACCAGTTTTGGTGAAAACAGGAAGCTCTATGTCCGGTAATAACATAACATTAAATAATATGGAAGGGATTGAGGTTGGAATGTTGGCATATGGTATAGGTGTTCCTGAAAATAGCAAAATAATGAGTATAACAGGGAATTCGATTACTATCAATAAAAATGTAACTTCTTCATCAAGTAATTTTATTTCTTTTTCAAAGTCGTTTATACAATCAAATCTCACTCGATTCTCAATCGATGCTCCTTCGGTTACCGATGAAGGTGATTGTTTGCCTGCATCGGAATATCCTGATTTCTTATATTTGAAAAATTTTGGACCATTCTGCAATATTGATACCGGACTATTTGGAATTAGAGCAAATGTATATGTGAAAGAACTCCATCTTGAAAGATTCGCTGATGGGGGAAGTTTAAACTTAACGGCTGATTTGAATCCCACAGGAAATAATTTAGGTTTAATTCTTAAAAATAGAAGACTTTACGGAAAATTAAAGATTAATGTCTCGTGGATTATTTTTGTAGGTCGTCCGGTTGTGGATGTGGATTTTGTTATGAACCGTGATGGAAGCCTTGCTGTTTATCCGCCTACCAGTTATGCATCATCACCAATTAGAAATGCTATTACCAGAAATGTATTAAACATCATTACAGGGGGTGCTGTAAATATATCCATACTAAATCCGGGAAACTTTGGAACTATTTCTGCATCGGGTTCTCCTCCTTGTCAATACTCGAATGATTTAAATGTGTGCGAGTGGTCTGATGATATTTCTGTTTTTAATTTAAACCAAAGTCAAGCCGCAAGTTGGGGAGGTTTAGTCGGTGCCATTATTGACAATGTAATACCTCGTGTTCAATGGAGAATAGTTCAAGGTATTATTCGAGATACAGTGCAGACTGTAGCTCCGAATGTACTCAACGCCTTATTTTCACAACTTCGCATTGAAGCGGGAGATACTACTCCCAATGGAATAGGGGTAAACCTACCCAATTACCTACCTGATCCTTTCAATCGCACAAAACTTTATATTGGTGCTAATTTACGTCAAAACTCTACAAACCGTACAGGTGCTGATGGACTCGATCTTGGAGCAGATATAGGGATTTTGTCTTGTATGAATCCGAATTCATCGACTGATACTTGTCTTCCTTCTACAGATCCAACTCCGGGAACACTTTTACGACCTGAGTTGCATACCGGATCAGGATTTTCGGACAGCTTTATGTTGAGTGGGGGAAATAATGATGCATCCCTTCCCAGATCCCAATTAGCGAATGCCACTGTAAATGCTAATAATGGAACCGGACTAATTGCCAATCATCCGGGTGTTCTACTGGCTGTGAAACTGGATGTAATCAATCAAGTTCTTTATAATCTTTGGAAGAAAGGAACTTTTGAATTATCATTGGATCAGAATTTTGCCAATCAGGTCAGAGCTTATAGAGGTGACAGTGATCGGTTGTTTCAGATCTTCCAGATTTTACTCAAGGCGGATGCGATTCTGCGGGTAATAGCTCCCGGTCAGACAGATGTATTTTATGGTCCCGGAACAAACGATAAAATCAACCGGGACGATGATATAATTTTTAAATTAAAACCATTCAGTCCACCTAATTTGAAACCGTCACCATTGAGTATCTCTAAAGTTATAACACCTGGAAGGAGATTTGCTCTGGGAGATATAGAATGGTCGGATCTTTTTATTGAAGTATGGGGTAGAAGGTCTGATAATTCTGAATACAAAGTAACCACTCTTAAAATCAACTTTCGATCCAGAGCTGCTATGAATATTCACAAATTCAGCAGCCCGGTAAATAGCAATTCCAACAATTATCAGAATGTTACTTCTGTTCAACTAAATGTTTGTGATGATAATGTGAATAATCCATCATCATTTGATTGTGACGAATTGAGGATAACCAATTACCTAAATGATGATCTAGTTTATTCTATGGAAGTATTGGACAATCCGGTAGACAATCCTCTAGGTCTTGATCCTCGTGGAATTTATGAGGTTTTGAATCCATCCGTTCAAAAGTTAATACTGCCCGTGGTAAATTTTGTATTGGAGGAGTTGCCTTTGGAGGAAAAATCTTTTTCTCTTCCACCTACGGAAATACCAAATGAACCGGGAAGCAGGGAAGATCCTAATCATCCTAATAACAAGATAATGGCGAATTGTGGGTTGAGATTGGATAATATGAGTGTGCAACCCATCCCCGAAACGGAAACCAGCCCTTATATTTTAATTCATACCGAACTTAAGGATTATATTTTTTCGGGAAATTGTCAATTGTAGGGGAATATATTCCAAAGAAATGAATGTTAGAAAAAAAAGGATTAAATTTTAAATGCATTTTATTTTGAATAGATTCAAGTCATTGATTGCTCTTTTAGTATTTTTATTGTTAATTCAATGTACTAATAAATCAAGAGATTTGGATAATATTTTTGTGGATGGCTTGGGTTCTACTTTAGGATTTTCCCTTTTTAGTCTTTTGGATAACTATCCGGCATTAAAAAATGCAATGACAAAACTCACACCGCCGGAATTTAACGCAAGATTAAATGCATCTCTTGAAGCCAGGAGATCCAATGTTCCCGGATCTCTTCGTGCTTTTAAAAATTTACTGAGTAATCCCAATTCCAATATTCGGGAAACTCTTTCTAAACTTAGTTTCCTTATTGATCGAATGAAATTGAACGATCCGGAAGCTTACAGCAGACTGATCCCTGCACTGGATCGAATAAGAAGGGGTCCGGGAAATACGATTCCTAGTATTATTCCTATCCAAAATCGTGGACTCAATCATTTATTCGTAACCAAATCTCAATTAGATATGGATGTATCGATAGATAAATTCATTCATACCCTGCAAAATCCGGATAATACAAGAATATTCCAAGATGTGGAAGATTTTATATATGCTAGTTTAACAAAAAATTCTAATATAAAATCCGGAATGGCTTTGTTATTGGAAGGCTTATTTCTTGGTAGCTCGCCGCAAACCGGAGACTTTCGTGATAGATTAGCTGAAGCAATAGGAGGATTTGCCGATTCATTAGGTAAGTTAGCCGGAAACGATGGAGGCAGAAAACCCTCCGGTTTGGTATTGAAAGAATTTATCCGCAATTCCAGACATTTTGCACTACCGGGTGGGAATTTTTACTCTGTAGGGACATATAATACACCGGGACATTCGGCTGAATTAAATGTGTTTTTAGAAGATTTGTATATCTCAATGCGGAGAGTGATAATCACTCCATCCAATTTTCTGAAAAATCCGAATCAATCTATATTGTCAGGCTTAGCAGTTAATTATAATTTATTGAGTTTTACTCAGTTTTTGGAATCAGTAGACTTTAGTTTGGCTGATATGGGAGAAGTTGATTTGACCGGAAGAAGAAGATCGACTTCTCTTCAAGCGGATCCAATCTCTTCTATTGAGCATTTATTTTTTTCTTTATCTTTAATTGATAAATTTGGATTTTATTGGAATAACGATCCAGGCGAGCCACAAATACTCTCCCACAGTGGAGGAATCCTAACGATAGGTGATGCACTTCACTCTTTATCCAGTAAATTAATTACAGCAGGGGTTTTTGTTCGTCAAGGAAACTTGATCTCAGCTAATAATACTATTCAATTAACGGGAGATAATACTACAACTAATGCATTTCCTGTCGGGTATCAAGTGGTTGCCCAAGGTATAAGCCCAAATAGTACGATATCGGCTAAAACTAGTTCTACCATAACTATAACCTGTGGCTTACCTCCTTGTGTAACTATCACACAATCAAATGTCGTTATTACAATTCAAGACGGTGATCCGAACAGTGAAAATAATTCAGTGGCGAATTTGGGCGTGAGTGCTATCATTTGGTTATCTTCTATTTCTGGAGATATTAGAAAAAATGGAAGCATATTTTCATTCAATCTAAATACACCTGCACTCCATTTGTTGGAAGGAGAATCAAAAGGTTTACTTCAAAATCAAAATGATCCTATCTACTCGAAAACAATTCCTTGGGCATTGGGTATGATTTCACAAGTATTGTATTCCGGTAAAGCACCGTATTATAATAGAAATAGGACAGATGGATCAGGAAATATTTTAACTCTTGATGGAGATATTTACAGATCAGGAGATCAGGATCTACTCTATAAAAAATCATGGCAGACCAGCCGATATTCAATCCCGGCTCTTTCTAGTGATTATCCATCTGAAAATCGTTGGGTCGGATTGGGAGGATTTAAGGGGGCAAATTCCGGTTATGCGGGATCATCTTATACGATAAATGAGATCGATATACCTGAATCCGAAAGAGCAGTTGATTCAGATGAAGAGGCATTTTATAAAAACTTTCAATGGTTACTTTATCAAAAGCGTATGGTTTTGGTAATACCTGTCGCAATCAATGCATTAGCAGGAGAGTTAAGGGAAGCCGCCTATATTACAATTATTGGAAATGGATTAAGTGGGCTCATGAAGGTAAAACCTTTCTGTCGAGTCAATAATTGTGTGGATTCGGATATAGGTAAATGGCTCATTAGTGGAGAAGATATTAAACCTAACTATAAAATATTGGAGCAGGATTTAGTGAATTTTTCCGATCAAGCGGGAGATTCTGTTTTTCTTTTAGAGGTATGGGGCTTTGGTTTGAGTGGGAATTCTGTTAACTTTACAGATGATACAATTTTGAATCAAGTTTATAGTCTTCTATTTCCGAAAAAGGGTGCCCCTCAAGAATTTTATGGACCTATTCCTCCTGCAATTCGATGGAATTTTCAAGCCATAGAAAGATTGGGATTTACTAGTTTTGGTGAGGTTATTCCTAACCAAGTGAAAGAGAATTGGAACAGAAGAAATAAAATTCTACCATTGATTGCAGCTCTTTCCAAAACTTTCAAGGATCAAGCCGATAATAACCCCGCTAATCCGAGAGACACTTTTCGGTTGTTATCGGAAATTTCGGATATATTGGCTAGACCCTATAGACTTGATGGTGACGATCCAACGGCACAGTTAGATGCAACTGATTCTGCAAGTCCCAATAAGACCATAGAAATTCCTTTGTTTAGAACTCGAGGCTATTCCGGTCAATTTGGAATTCGTTCACCTAGTATGCCTGATGCTCAATTGTATTTTCCTGATTCAGGATTGAGGAGTCCTTTTTCTATCCTTTTGGAAAACAATAGAAGGCAAAATGATGGTTTGATAAATTTAATAGGTAGGGGAAATTTCTTAACAGGTTTAGGAAAATTTCTCTTCGAACTGGGTCGACCGGAGAATTCTTCTGCAAGAGAAAGGTTTCATTCCGGATTACAATTCATATTGAATGAGATTCGCCCTAATTCTGAAATTACAGATTCCTCTCATATTAATTTAACAGATTTTTTAAATGATCTGGTCAATTTTATTATCGATGAAGTAGATCCATCAGGCGCTAGATTATCTGTTGCTAACTATCAAAATAGAAATATATATGATGAAGCAAGTGAGTTCATATATGATTTTTTGAGTTGGGAATCTCCTTTTGGCTATTCGCGAAATATTGCTGAAATTTTAAAATCTGTCGCATATGCGCGTCCCAACTTTGGAGAAATTACCTCCCTGTTGGATGTTTTGTCTTCAACATTTAAAAATTCATCCAAAGAAAGAGATTATTTTATAACAAATTTAATTCAGAATGATATTTCCGCTCTTCTCCAAAATTTGAAAGGAAATACTCGTGAATTGGTTGGGTTGTTGGAGGGTTTAACTCGTCCGGGAGGTTTCCTGGGCTGGTTTTGGATTAGAGCTGTGAGTGATTATTCCACCGATAAACTTCTTTCAGATGTACAGAGGTTTTTGGTTTCTCCAGAAATTCAAACTCGTGATAGAGGTCCGAATGATTTGTTTTACAGCGTAGGAGTATTTCTTGGATTGTTTGCTGATTTGGCAGATAAACCTAAAATCCCGGGAGGCATGCCTCATTGGTTTCCCGATCATTATAATAAGGCAGAGGCAAGTGATACAGTTTTTGATAGACTTAATTTTTTATTATCCAAAAAGTAAGCAGTATAGGAATAAGTTTGAATATATTAGAAAGTAAATATAAATATTCTATTGTATTTTCATATTTAATAATATTGAAATCACTAGATGCAGGATCCTATGGTGATACCTATGGCGCTCATCCGGCGGCTAATGCCAGGGGAAATGCAGTGAATGCGGTAGTGTCCGGTTCAGCGGCTGTTTTTTATAATCCTGCCGGTTTGGCAAGGATTTCGGACAGTGATCTTGCAATTCTTGACCAAGATAAACGCAAAAGCCCGAACAAGTCACCTGAAGTAGAGTCTAGCGACTATTCAGAATTTCCTTGGTATATGGAAACAGCATATATCGCTTATGATTCAGTTACCAAGGATATACTTGCCAATAAAGAAAGTCAGAGAGCCAATCGAAACGTTCATGAAATTGCAATTCAATACAATTATGCTCAGCCAAGACTTACAACTTCAGTTCCAAATCCCGACAGACTTGAAGGTGAAAATGATCACTATGTGGGTTTAGGACTAGCTTTGGATTTTGGAAATTTTTACAATCTGGAAAGAAAAATTAAATTCGGTCTGAATATATTGGCGCCGGCTAACGGAAATCTTCTGACTATCAATGACCAAAACCCAACTGTTCATCGAGCACTTCAATATGGAGTTCAAAATGAACGACCAACTATTATGGGAGGATTGGGAGTTGAAGCTTGGAAGGATCATCTTTTTCTGGGGGTAGGTTTTACCGCATTGGCTACCGGACAAGGAAGTATTCTTATGAAAGATGTAGACATCAGTCCGGAACCAACTACGCCGGATCAGCAAGCAGTTTTAGAGTTGAAACCTCTTGTAAATCCTACATTCGGTGCCCAATTTCACTGGGGAAAATTTGACCTTGGTATCTCTTATAAAAGGGAGACTGCTGTTAGTATTGATCCATTGGCGGCTAGGGCTCAGACTACTTTACTTGCTATACAACTGGATTTAGACGTAGCATTATTAGGTCTCTATACCCCGAGAATCTGGAGCTATGGCCTTGCCTTCTCTGCAACTGACAGATTGACGATTAGTTTCGACATCAATCGAGAATTATGGAGTGGCTTCAGACTCTCAAGAACCAAGCAAATCTATTCGGAACCATTCCGTCTTCATGATACAACCAATTATAGGACAGGAGTAGAATACAAATGGTCCGATTCGCTTAAGCTTCGAGCAGGTTACGCAAAAAGACCAAGCCCGGTAGGTGAGATGCCTGGTGAAGCGAATTGGATTGACTTTGATAGAAATATTGTAACTACCGGTTTTGGTTATGTACTATTTCCGGATAGCTTTTCGTTTTTGGAAGATTTAAAAAATCCCATATTATTGGATTTTGTTTTGGAGTATCAGAAACTTCATGGGCGACATATATTTAAATACAATGCGACCGAGAGAAATCCCAACTATTCATTTGGGGGAAATGTTTGGCATATTGGTGGATCAATTACTATTTTATTGTAGAAATAGTAAAAAACAATTTATAAGCTTAAAGAATTTTCCACTGAGGAATATATAATAAGTTAGATGCCAAAAAATCTTTTGTCGACTTGGTTTGTCGATCCCAGAAAATTCATATGCCCCATCTTTCTACCCTTGCGAGGTTCTTCCTTTTGATATAAATGCAACACATATCTCGAATCCCGACTGAGTAAATCCATGGCGATTTGAATTGATTTTTCGAAGTTATCCCCCAAAATATTCTTCATCAAGACTGGACGGATCTGGTTTTCTTCCGGCAAATTTTGAGAAGTCATGATTCTTAGCTGTAAGCCAAATTGGGATATCAATGATCCCTCTTGAGTATAATGTCCACTGTTATGCGGTCTAGGGGCAAATTCGTTGATAACTATTGTATCTCCTGCCTGGAAAAATTCGATACCCATTACACCTACATAGTCCAAGCTCCTTCCCAGAACAGATGCCATGGAAATTGCCGCATCATGAACAGTTTCTGTTAGCTGTGCAGGGAATTCTGTAATATTCAAGATATGATCCTTATGAACATTGCGAGCAGGTGGAAAAATAAATTCTTTTCCTTCTTTATCTCTGGCATAGATTATGGAAATCTCTTTATCATAAGGGAAATAAGCTTCCAAAACATAATTTAAATCCTTGGTGGGTGGATGCTCTGTCAGGTAACGGGATAAGTCTTCCTTAGTTTCCAGCTTGCATTGACCTTTTCCATCATATCCAAACCTAGTTGTTTTTATTACAGCTGGAAAGGGAAAATCTGACCAATCTTCTTTACCGGTTGATATTTCTAAATACTGAACTGTTGGAAGGTTATGTTGTCTTAGGTGATTTTTTTCTAAAATGCGATCTTGAGCAATCAAGACTGCCTTTGGAGATGGAGAAAAAAAACCACTTCCAATTTTTTCTTCATATTCCATTAAAAACTGCAAGGTTGATGCAGGTATGTTTTCAAATTCAAATGTTACAGCTGATACAGATTTTAAAAATTCTTCCAAATAAGCAAAATCGTCGTATCCTCCTGCCATTTCACTTGCGCCAGCCTTGCCTGTGGGTGTATTGTTATCTGGAGAATAACAGATTACTTGGTATCCCATTTTCTGAGCTTCTTGGGTGAACATGCGTCCTAACTGTCCGGAACCTAAGACACCGAGTTTTGCGGGAGGATGGATCATAATTCCATTTCTCCTTCTCTGGAAAGAGCTTCCTTTTTCTGTGCTTCCACGAAATCATTCAAAGCAATAGCAAGTTCTTCCGATTGAAGTGATAAAATTCTTGCCGCTAAGAGACCGGCATTTGCCGCACCGGAACTGCCAATTGCCAAGGTCCCGACCGGAACTCCTTTAGGCATTTGTACAATAGAATGCAGACTATCAACACCACTCAATGCTTTGGATTGCACTGGTACACCTAGCACAGGTAATGTTGTTAGAGACGCTACCATCCCCGGAAGATGAGCTGCACCTCCTGCTCCTGCAATGATTACTTGATAGCCTTTGGATCTGGCAGACTTGGCGAATTCCACCATGTATTCCGGAGTTCGATGAGCGGAGACTATGTTCTTGGTAAAACTAATATTGAATTTCTCTAAAATAATACAGGCTTCTTTCATTGTGTCCCAATCCGAGATGGAACCCATAATTACAGCCACTTGGGCAACATTTTCTGACATAATTATTCAGTCTTTAAGCAGAAGTTGTATCATCAAGGATTTTTTCCACAATGCGTTCCATCTTCATAGATCTGGATCCTTTCACAAGTATTGTAGTTCCCTCAATTATATTTACTTTAATCCAATCAACCAATGCCGGAATAGTGGATTCATCCGGATCTGCCGAAAAATGGATTTTCTTTATTTCCGGATTTGTGACTGCCTCTGTAATTTTTTGTGAATCAATTCCAAAAGAGATCACATATCTTGCTTGGGATTGGCTTAAAATTTCGCCAATTTTTTGATGATAGAAATCCGCATAATCACCCAATTCTTTCATATCACCCAAGATGCAAGCAAATGGTTTTCTGTCGGCAATCTGCCCTGTAACTTGTATGGAAGATTCCATAGATTCGGGATTGGCATTATAAGAATCATCAATGATCTTGTAGTAGGATTGGATGATCTTGAGGCGACTACCCTCAGTTTTGTATTTTTGGATATTGGAAACCAGGACTTTATCTTCTATTCCCAAAAAGGATGAGCAATGCAAAACTCCGCTTAGATTGGATAGAATTTTTTCTCCCGGATGATTCCAGTTAAACGAAAGTCCTTTCCATTGAAGCTTATAGCCATGAGGATAAGTTTCTTGGATAAATAATTTTTGTTTATCTGACTTCGAGTTCCAAAATGTTATTTCTGCATTGCTTTTTTTTATATTTTCTCGAACTATTTCAGGAAATGAAATATTGTCGGGAAGAAATAATTTTCCGGGGATCTGCATACCTTTCACTATATCCGATTTTTCTCTGGCGATCTCTTCCTGAGTCTTTAGATTTTCTATATGTGCTGAACCAATATTCGTTATGATGCAGTGGTTGGGTGCGGCAATCTCTGTGAGTTTTAAAATCTCACCCCTATGATTCATTCCCATTTCCAGGATAACATATTTAGTTCTATCATGGATTCTAAATAAAGTGAATGGGACTCCAATTTCATTGTTATAGTTTTTTGATGTTACAACAAGATTTTCAGAAGGAAGATGAGAAAAGCAAGAAGCTAAAAGTTCTTTTGTTGTTGTTTTTCCGCTTGATCCTGTTATGCCAATGACTATAGGATGAAATTTATTTCTATGAAATCTACCCAATTGACCCAAAGCCTTCCAGGTATCTTCTACCTCTATTGCTAAGTCGGCAACTTCAGGAGGAAGTTTTTTTAAAATTGAATGGTCGGTATTACAGAGAAATCCCGAAGCTCCGTTGTGAACTGCCGATTCAATGAATTCATGACCGTCTCTTTCTGCAATCAAAGGAATGAATAGTGAGCCATTACAGGCTTCCTTGGATGAATTCGTAATCGAAGAGAACTCAATGTCAGTTTCCCGGTTTGTATGACCGGATTGATCTAAGCGTAAGGAACTTTTATTGATTGAAAATACATTTCGAATTTCTGAGGCTTTGTAGTGGAATTCTTCGAACAAGGCGATCCTCTTTTCAACTTTTGTTTCCATGAAAAAGCCTTTGCGAGAAAATATGAACTCATAATTATTGTGTATATGAAAAAAATTCGAGTTCTTCTCATCGGACTGGGTCGTATTGGCTCCTCACTCGAAAAAGATCCCTATAGAAGAAAACCCTGCACTCATGCAGGAACATTGCTATCAAGCAGTGGAAAGAGAAAATATCAACTCGTAGCAGTGAGTGATTTACGCGAAGAGAATATTCATAATTTTTTTGTTGACTATAGTTCTTCTTTGGGTTCCAAGAAAAATCATCTTCAAGTTTTTCCGAATTTATTGGAAACCAATATCAAGGAACTTTCGCAGATTGACCTGGCAATCATAGCAACAGATTCCCAATCCCATATTCCACTAGCCAAAAAAGCCATTCAATTGGGAATTAAAAATCTCCTCATTGAAAAACCTGTCGCCTTAAGTAAATCAGATGCCCAAAAATTGCAAAAAATGGCAGGTAAACAAAATGTTCGAATTTGGATCAATCATGAAAGACGATTCTCTCCCGTCTATTCATGGGCGAAAGATCAATTGCATTCCGGTGTCTGGGGCGATATCAAAACCATACATGCGTCCGTTTTAACTTCTGCTTTGGATCCGGGTCATGCTTTTTCCGGCAAGGGAGCGGGACCCTTACTCCATGATGGAACTCATGCTATCGATTTTTTACATTGGTTATTGGGTAAACCCAAGTCCATCATTGCCGAATTTACAAAGTCTAATTCCCGTTATAAATTAGAAGAACAAGTCCTTGCTTGGATGAAATACCCTCAAGGAGTCAATGTGTTTTTGGAAGTGGGAGGATACAGAAGCTATTTTAAGTTCAGTATAGATATCGAAACCACAGAGGCTAGAATTCTTTTGAGCAATGATGGGTTTCATTTTTGGGAGACAAAAGAGTCTAA
>JAFIGA010000138.1 GCA_020831715.1 Leptospira sp.
TATTCTCATCCAATATCTCATAACTTTTATTAGTCAAAATAAAAAGATTTTGTGAAACTTTTTCTAGTATACCTTTTTCAAGTAAACCTTGAATTTTCGATTTCATTCTTGCAAATTCTTCTCGATTTGAATTTTGATTGATCAAGAGATTGTCTCCAAACGATATTGCATCCCCTTGATCAATCTGATAGTATTGAATTTTCCCATTATTCCTGTTAATTCGATCGAGAATATATAAATAGTTTTGAATATCATCAGGAATTATTTCTTTCTTTACCTCAAAATACTCCTCCCCATCCTTCTCCAATCTATTCACCCACAGATCCAATTGATCTCTCGAAACAGGTTCTTTGGAAAAGAATACTATTGTTATCTTACCCATCCGAATCGACTCTTCTATTTCTTCCAATGTGCCGGATGCATATTTCCCGGTATCGGAACCAAACCGATTTCGAAAAATAGCAACCAATGCATCAGATTCATAAAGAATATCCTGATCGATAAAATCCTGAGGTCGCTTTCCCCCCTGAGCCAATACATTTCTTGACCAATGAACACCATTGAATAGAATCTTCCGACTCGATCCATGGAGACAATTCCAACTGCTAATCTCAAACTTTTGTTTTATAATGACTAAAGTGGTCAAATTCGACCACTTTGGTTTACTTTTTTCAGTAATTTCACTATCCATTTCCAAAGTTCCATTCAGCTTGTTTGATCAGATCAATAATTGTAACTCTATTGGGTGGAGATGCAAGTTGAATATCCGGCATTTCATCAAATGTTTGACCGTCTAGTACTCGACCTGTTAAATTCTTCCTTACACCGCCCCATTGCTTGAAAAAGAAAGGAACTTTGCTATCTTCACATTGAGAACGGATAGATTCAACCCATTGTTTTTCCATAGGTCTTGCCTTATTTCCACTTTCTCCTCCAACAATGACCCAATTGATTTTTTTTAAGTTTAATTTACCTAAGTCCTCCAATAAAGGCTCAATAGAAAGAAATCGAATTGCAACATTTGAAGATCTAAGAATATCAATTCTAGGTTTACCATGTTTTTGGTTTTCTACACTTGTCCCGATCCAAATATGTTTTAATTTCGAAAACTCTTTTAATTTTGAATCGAATAGTTTTTTCATTCTTTCCGGTCGCTTTGTGAGAACCTGGTAAATATGCCAATCAGCGATTTTCATGATTGAGAAAACCTTATAGATAAACTCATCCGGTATATCCTTGTGAAACAAATCGCTCATTGAATTTACAAAGATTTTCTTAGAGGATTGCCACTTAATTGGTTCGTATAATTTTTCCGGCACAAGACGTAAATCAAAGCCGTATTCGAAAGGATGATTTGGAACTCCCCGAAATCTTTCAGAGAAAGTCTCGGCATAGCAATGTTTGCATCCTGCACTGATTTTTGTACATCCTCTTGTTGGATTCCAAGTTGCGTCTGTCCATTCGATTTTACTTACTGAGCTCACTTGATTAACCTAAAGATCTTTATTGAATTATCTGATTTTTTCATTTATAGAACTTTCCATAGCTTAATATTTTTATCTCTATAAGCATCATAACTGACAGCAGGGGCATTTTTTTCATAGAATATCCTACCTTCTTTTTTTAAATTTATTAGAACCTCTCGAGAATGCTTAGGTAAGTGTCCAGACCTTAGGGTTTCAACGTATAGATTTATATTATTTTTGATCTCACCAGATAATATTCGTTTCGATACAGTATCCTGAAATGCTTGAACCTTATTTCTTTTGTGAAGAGAAGGGAAGAGAGGAATGTTTGAATTTTCAATACTTTTTTGCTCATCTTGTTCGATGTCGAAGTTTGCATTACCATTTTTTGGACTTATTCCCCATGCTACTTTCAAAAACTTGTCAGCTGCTAAAATGTTTCTAGAACCAAATACCAAACCAAATACATTTCCACCTTTTTTTATGGAGAATGGGTATAGCCAATAATCATTCGAGTTAGATGGTGGTATTTCTCTCTGAAAGAAATCTACTATTTGTAAATGAATTTCATGAAATGGCTTTTCTTTTAATTCATCCAAAGGAATGTTCAAATATCTTGAAAACTCTGGAGTATCTCCAAACCTTCTTAAGTAGCTTGAAGAAATATAAAATAAAAAATCGGTTTTTTCTAAATTTACTAAATATTTAAAAATATCCTTTGTAATAAATTTAATCCCATTTTGATCAAGGAAGAGGAAATTGGGTATATTTTTATTTAAATTTGGTTTTATTGAAGTAAAAAAATCATTAAAGTCAAGACATGTAAGATTGAAAGATACCTTATTCATGAAATCATCATTTTGTTTAGAAAATATCTCTATTTCATTTCTTAGTCTTTGAAATTTATTTTTATTGAATTCATTAAAATAAACGTTTACACGGGTGTCGGTAATGTGGTCACGGAAGCTTTTAAAAGCATCCATAATTATTAAAGGACTACCCTTGTTTCCTAATAAATCATGTCCAGGACCTGAAAATGCATCAATAATATTTATTTCATTAAAGTAGTTAGTTTTTAAGAAAACAGGAATCCACTCAAATAGGTAAGATTGAAAAATATTCAGTTTTGTATTTGTTCCATCATCAAACGTTTTTTTATGTAAATCCCTCCCCACCCCCTACACCTCCAACCTCGGCAATCCCTTCACAATCTTCATCGTCTCCAGACTCACAGTAATCACCCGTTGAAACAATTCCAACGGATACTTAGGATTGTTCTCTGTCTCCAGACCCCACAAGTTCGCATCATTTACGATCCCACTGTCCTTGTCCGTCTTCACACAATACCGCTCGATGATCCAATCCAGAGCAGGCTTCCCATTCACCACATACTCGTAAGCCTCCGCGGGAATCTCTGTGATCGTGATGAATTCATTGTAGATGACCGTGGAGAGATCTTTCACCTTCCCATCCTTGCGATACTTCATCTGACGCACATAGTAATGTTCCGGCTTACTCAATGGCTTAGCCGTAACCAACTTCACCGGATAGGGCTTCACCTTTTCGTAGTCGATATGAAGCTTGGCAAGATCCCGCCCGGCTTTCTCGAAGGCACGGAAGTCACTCGACTTCTTCACAGCAGGAATCCTGGGCAATTCCTTACTCAAGTTATCCGCATACTTCGCACGGTAATCGGGCGAATGCAAGAGTCCATAGATATAGTAGAAGAGATCTTCCTTGGTGATCTTCTCTTTAGGATAAGCTTTTGCAAATACTTCCAATCCTGCATCCGTAATGGCATAGCGACGTTTTGGTTCGCCGGACCTGGATGGTTTCTTACTAGCAGAGAATAGATCCTCTTCGGATCCATTGGAGGAGGAATCTTCTGTGTCATAGAGATAGAGAGGGAAGCATTGGGATTTAGAAATAATTTCCAAGTCGGGAATTGTATTTGAAATAAGGGAAGAAAATTCTTTAGTTGATCCAATGCCAGTTACACAAATTACTAAATTTTGTAATTTATTATTTCGATGGAAAATATGTGGCATCTGACCCACACGATGGTTCAGGAAACTTTCATAGTATATTTTTTGTTTTGTAAAAGGTCGATAGCTTGCTGAAAAGATACATTCAGCTTGAAAATTTGATTTTAAATTCCTATCTAAACTTGCAATTAAGCTACTCGACCAACTAATTTTTGAAACATCATTATCGATAAATTTATTTATTTCTACTTGGTAATCTGATCCTTTTTCTTTTTTAAATAATTCTAACCTTTTTCTTTCAATTTCATAATTTTTTAGCAATTTCTTTACATTCTCTCCAAGTTCAACCTCAGAGT
>JAFIGA010000139.1 GCA_020831715.1 Leptospira sp.
CATCCGTCTTATCAATTGTATCCTGGATAGCAAGAGCCTTCGCCTTCTCTTTCTCGAAGAAGTCCATCCATTCCGCCTTCTGATCCAACTTTAGCTCTACTTTTTTCTTCTTCAACTCAGCAAGAAATTCATCCCAAGTAAGTCGAAACCAATCTTTTAATTTCTCCGTTAACTTCTCAATTTTCAAATCCGATTGGAGCAATTTGGTGAATTTATTCTGAACCTCTTGGAGTTCCTTGTTCTTAGTAAGAATAGTGTCGGCTAGCATCAATAATTCTTTTTCATTCGATTTTGAAATATCAGGAACTGGAATCTGCTCCATTGTATTTACATTTATTTTGGGAAATGCATCTCTATCTAGATTGACATTACTTCGTTTTAAATAGACAGCATATAGCCTAGAATTAAAAATTGGTAAAAAAATCTTTATGTTAAGTTTTAAATTTTCCTTAGGTAATATATTGATTATATCGGTGTTATTTATATACTCTTCTTCTATGTATATTCCATCCAAATAATTCCCATTAATTATTCTTCGAACAAGAATTCTTGGCCCCTTAAAAATATCAATTGATCTGGGAGCGGCTAAATTATCTCCATACTTTATAAAATTTGTATCCCATAAAAGTTGATACCTTCGAATGTCTCTTGCCCGTAGAAGTGGTAAGTACGATGTATCTATCTTATAGTTACTATCATAGACCTTATTATCCATCATCTCTCTAGTTTGTTTTGGATTGCCTTTTCCTTGTTCATACGGTTGCATGCCTTTCTTGAAAATAAAAAATTCAGATAAAGTTCTCTTTCCCTTTAACTTTAGAGAATTTTCGAATACAATATCGATTGATTGTTTCCTATTTTCTATTATCAGTTCTTTCTCAAATTTCCAAATATTTTGTTCAAGAAGTTTCATTCTTTCATCAATACTTGAAATGGAACGATCTAGACTTCGTATTAACATAGATTTAGGATAACTGCTATTCGCTCCTATAAAAACTAATATTGTATCAACGGTGGCTGCTTCGAATACTCCATAAGTATTTATCAATTCTTTTGTATGATAGGTATGAAATACTAAATCTCGAAAATGCTCATCAAACTTTGTAGAGAGCCAATAGTTTGGAATAATAAAACCTAAAAATGCATTCCTATTAAATAGACTTAAAGACCTTTCTACAAATATAGTATATGTATTCAATTGATATTGGGCAGTTTTAAAATTAAAATTATAGTATTTTTTCTCTTCCTCATTCAATAAAGATGATCTAGATTGAACATACGGCGGATTCCCTACAATCCCATCAAACCCTCCCCCTTCGATAAAGACATTGGGAAAGTCCAGTTCCCAATGGATTGGGTTGTATTGGTCTCGGACTGCTTTGGCGGCTTGGAATAATTTGATCTCCCAATCTTCCAGGTTGATTCCTTTGGTTAGCTTGGCAATGTATTGATTCTTCTTATCCATTCGAATAATGCCGAGTAGCTTATTCTTATGGGCATTGTAGATGGAATGGATCTCATCATTTTTATCGGCGAAGGCAATGGCAAGTTCAATATTGGCAAGGTATTTTAATTTTTGTTGGTTCGGCTTGATCGTAGTTTCGTAATATTTCATACGCTCTTCTACACTTTCCAGCTCGAAGTATTTCTTGAATTCTTCTTTGAAGTCTTCCACTACGTTTTTGTACAATTCGTCATTGTCGGCGAATAGCATTCGCTCTTTTGATTTTGAATCCAATTGAGAGGAGAATGTCTTCTCTTGGCTTCCAATCAAGGAATCCCCACAACGAAGGTTATAGTCGAAGAATTCCAACTTTCTCTTCTTCTGGAGAGTATAGATCCAGATGGAAAGCTTGGCAAGCTCAACTGCCATCGGATTCTTATCAACTCCATAGATACACTTCTTGGCAATGATTCGCTTATAATATCCTTCTTCCGCATCTTTAAGAAGAGCTTCCAGTTCTGTCTGTGTCTTACTTTTTCGACCTGGTTTATTAGCATATTCTTCCCACTCAGTTTGAATGAGTGCTTCAATACGAGAATTGATATAATTTATTACCTCTACCAAGAAATGTCCACTTCCCATCGCAGGATCCAAGATGCGAAGGGCTAGAATTCTTTGGATCTTTTCTTTAAGGGAAATATTTTCACGTTCGATTGCATCAATCAATGGACCAACAGTATTTTTCACAATACATTCAACAATATAGTCCGGAGTATAGTAGCTACCCGAAGCCTTCCGTTCGCCCTTTTCATTGACTAGGAATAGATCACCTTTGAGGACTTTCCTAGTTTTTTTCTTATCAATAAGCAGGGGAATTGTCGTATCTTTATCAGCCTTAGAAAGTTTGTATTCGAGTAATCCTTCGTAGATGGTTCCCAGATGGCGAACTTCCAGAACTGAAAAATCCACTCTTTGGGGCTTTTGAGTCTTAGTGTCAAATGTTCTTGTTAGATAATCAATGGCATTCGCATAGAGAATATTATCAATATCAAACCGATTGAGAATTGTATGCAACTTGGTGGAAAACAATCCACCGTTGAATTCAATATCAATCTCCTCAAACACTCCATTGATATCATAATCATCGTTCTTATCGGAGATATTGTTTGCTCCTTCCGGAATGCTTCCAATTTGATTATAGGATTCAATCTTCTCCAAAAGCTGATAGAAAACAGATTCCACTTTCCTATGGGAAAATAAATTCCTATGATCCGCATAAAGTAGGAACAAAACTCGAAACAAATAAACCAAAGACTCAACGTAGATGATATCTAAAACAATCTTTTCTGTTGCCGGATTGCTAATATCTATTTCATCCAGATTTTTTTCTTTCAGATGAGCTATCATCTCAGGGTATTTCTTAAACTCATCCCATTCCCTTCGTCCCGCATTATAAACACGAAATAATCCGGTAGCTATCAACTCCAAACTCAGATAAACTTGTTTTCGTAAGTCATCCGAAACCTGAGATTGCAATTTTTTTGAACCGGATTCCACCGAACTAAGATAAGACTTACCACGAAAAGCTTCCTTGGAAAAGAAAAACCAGAATATTTTAAACCGATCAAAATCTCTATTTTTAATAATCTCTTCCAGATTCAATTCAAAGAATTTGTCAATTTCTGCTCGGTAAGAATAAATTCGCCATGATTTTCCATCTGTTAGTATTCCGAAAGGAACCTTCGCTTTCTGTTCTTTGGCATTGATGTTGTCCAGATAAGATTTTTTAATCTGCCAGATGGGATCTGAATTATCATTTTTCTTAACCTTATCATATCCATCCAATAAGCCCCAAGATTTTGCTTCGCAAATCGTAGAGGAGTGGGCAAATTTAATTGCATTCTTCTCATCCAGATTACCCCGAAACAAATCCTTGTCCTCTTCGGTATAGAAAAATGCATAATCAATTCTTTTTGTTCCCTCGTCACTATCCTCGCTTTTCTTGGCAGTCTGTACTTCATAGATATGCCCGAGTGATCTAAAAATGGGTTGCAGGAAATCAGTTTCCAACTGAGCTTCCGAAAGGATATTGAGATTATCTTTGTAGAAAGAAGATGCTTCCTTGAATTTTTCTTTTAATACATTATCATCCAAGGATTTGAAATCCTCTAGATCTTCAAGATGGTTCTCCAAAAAATCTACCGAGAATAAATTGGATCGCATGTATCTTGTAAAGCTCTTGTCTGTTAATTTTGCCATTGAAATGTTCCTAATTGCCCATAGTAATTATATTAATTATTCTGATCCCACAAATCCTGAGAGAACCACCAACCATTCCCAACTTACTACTAACCTAATTTTAGGCTATTTTTACAACCACTTTCCCATCCTTCAACCTGGGATCACTACTCTAGCATCAAACCTGGACAAATATCAGAAAAAAAGACTTTTTTTTGGTAAGAATTGTTGGGATGGCGAATTCTATAATTTTTAAATAGTCACATTTAACTAAATCCTAATCTAGTTAAATTTATGTCTTTGGATTCCAACTCTCTATTAATTCATTGAGAATTTGATTTAAATCATCAAAATTGATTATGGTTATATTTTCCCCACCCCAAACACCTTCCAACTGTGTTTAAAATTCTTCTTCTAGAATAGCATTAAAGTGCGTAAAATGGAAATTTTTTCATTTCTCATTATTCACTTTTGTTTGCGATAGCAAACACCCTTTTTGGTAGGTGTAGCCAACCAACCCCCCAGCTTGCATTTCCCCATGAGCAAGCGCCCCCGAAATCTTTTTTATTCGATCACCGAAGGCGTGAAGCTCAAAAATTAGGCTATTAGCTGTATATTTAATCAATCGCAGATTTTCTCAATATTTTATGTGTCCAAATTTTAGTCTATTTGGCTAATAAATAGCTGGTATGATTATTGCATGGTTTTATAATTAGGAAGAAGGTCTATTATGTTGGATAATTATCAAACAGATGAATTTTATGATGAGATGTTCCAAGATACCGGGGAACCAAGAGTTGGCTATGACTCCTTAAAAAACCATTTGGAAAGCCTGGGTGGGTCAGAACTTAAGAAAAAGGCGGTTTCTGCAGAAAGAGCTTTGGTTTCTATGGGTATCACATTTACTGTGTATGGTGATGATGAAGCCGAAGAGCGCATCATGCCATTTGATGTGATTCCTCGTATATTCAATAATTCAGAATGGGAAAAAATTGATAGAGGTCTCAGACAGAGAATTCATGCTATCAATCTCTTCCTTCAAGATATCTATGGGGATGCAAAAATCCTTAAAGATAAAATAATACCACGAGAAATTATAGAGTCAAGTACGGGATATCTAAAACAGTGTATAGGTTTAAAGCCACCAAAAGACATTTGGATTCATATAACAGGAACAGATTTGGTTCGAGATGGAAATGGGGATATGTTGGTATTGGAAGACAATCTCAGATGTCCTTCCGGTGTTTCATATGTATTAGAGAATAGGGAAGTTATGAAGCGAACTTTTCCCGGAATTTTTGAGAAGTTATCGATTCAACCTATCTATGACTATCCATTCCATCTGAGAAATTCTCTGGAATATCTTTCTGATTCATACAATCCGACAGTTGCAGTATGGACTCCCGGAATTTTTAATTCTGCTTATTACGAGCATTCATTCCTGGCTCAAAAGATGGGAGTATCTCTTGTTGAAGGTACTGATTTGGTTGTTGAAAAAGATAAGGTTTACATGAAAACCACCAATGGTTTACACCG
>JAFIGA010000158.1 GCA_020831715.1 Leptospira sp.
TTGCCTTCATGGCTCCTCCGGCTCATACCGATCAGCATAAACTCGATGCCCTACTTGCCTTAAAAAATAGATACCTCACTCCCGAGAAAGTAAAAGCTTTGGGTGTTATGGACTATGAATCTATTGAAAAACTTTGGGCATCCTACAATGATCCCAAGACAGATGTGGGAGATCTAGTACAACAAGATGCCATATTAAACCATGCTATTGGCTTGCAGATTCTACATGAAACATTCGTAGAAACGGATATACCGAAGAAGGCGATGGATATGGTAAAGGCAAAAGTTAAAGATATTGATTCGGGTGAGTATATTTGAAGATTCTTATTTATAGCTTTTCGATTCCGATTACTGTGAGGTCGTCTTGAAGGCGACCTCCGGCTAAAAATTCCTTGATAGTATCTGTGAGAGTCTCAATCGAATTTTCCAAACTATCAGCTTTAAAAGATTGAAAATGACTAAATAGTCTAGGTTCACCCATAATTTCTTTGGATTTGTTGAATTGCTCATAGGCTCCATCCGAATAGAGATAGAGCCTATCCCCAGGATTAAAATCATAACTTATTTCGCTTACTTCAATCTGTTTATCGAGTCCGATAATATGAGCTGTTCTTGACATTGGGACAATGGGAACCATACGACCACCGGCTAACAACAATTGATCCGGATGGCCCGCAGAAGCAAATATAAGTTTTCTCGAATTCGTATCGATATCGACGACTACAGCAGAGAAGTAAGTCTGCAGGGAGGCAAATTTTTTCAAAAATGATTCGCTTAGATTACGAATCGATTCAGCCGGGCTATGGGAATTGTCTTTAATTCCTTCATATTCAGATTTAATAGCCATGGTCAAAAGTGCGGCTTGTACTCCATGTCCTAGGGCATCGGCTAGAAAGATTCGAATCTTACCATCCCCGATTTCATCGATGTCAAAAATATCTCCCCCTACTTCCTCCATGGGTTGGTACATAGTCGAGACCTTAATCCCATTCCAAAAACTTGTTCCTCTTGGAATTAATTTGGTCTGGATACTTTTGGCAATATCCAAATCCTTTCGTATAACAGAAATACTGTCCTTTAGCTTTTGCGTTCTTTCTTCAACTCGCTCCTCCAATCTTCGTTTTAGAAAAGTGAGTTCCTGATTGGATTTAGAAAGAGAATTGGTGAGCTTTTCGTTTCTTGAAAAATTGGATGCTAAACGCGAAGACAGAACAAGTGCTTGAATAAAGACAAAGACCAAAAATCCATAAGGAGAAAGAGACATTCCTCTAATTTTCAAAAGGTCCTGTAAAATATCCCATATACTTGCCGATGCAACAACTACGATTCCCAAGAGAAAAAGGGATGCGTCTTCTCTTTTATTGATAACTGCTTTTACATTCACGTATAATAAATACAATATAACAACAAAAATGAATATAAGGAATAGATTGAATGACATTGTATATATATGAATAGGGAAAATCAACAGAGCCAGAAACAATCCAGTGATTAAGGAGACACAGTGGATTAAGTTTTTCTTGGTTTCCATCGGGAATAGATAGTAAACATAAATGGAAAAACTCATCGGCAATAGAAACAAACTGAAGAATTCCAACCGAAAGATCAATTCCCAATCAATCATAGGGAAAAGTTCTAACAAATACCTTTCCCCGGTAGTGATCACTCTCAGTGCTAAAAGATAGGAAAAAGCAGAAAAGAACAAAATCGATTTCTGAGACTTATGAAAAAAATAGATTCCCCAATGGTAAAAACCCATAATAACCAAAGCACCAAATAGAAATAAGTCATTTGCAGTGGAAAATACTTGGACTTTATGAATTGTTTCCATTGGGCCAAACATGGGCACACCCCAAAATCCGGGATTGTTGTTTTCATAATTGGAAATTTCGAAAACCAATTCTATGTTTTTATCCCATTCACTCAAGGGAATAGGAAGATAGATATTCTTCATAAATGGATTAGATTTTTCTCGATCTCGCGAAACTTCCCCTGACTGGTGAATCAATTTTCGATTCAAATACAATCGATAAGAAGAGGCTATTTGAGGGATAAATAGCCCCATTTCAGGTAATGTATGGTCAACGGGAAGAAGAATATTTAGAGCATAACTGGCGTATCCATTTCGTCCTAAAATCTCATGACCTATGTCTTTGTCTGCCCATGTCTCTTGTGTCTTCAGAAATAAGGGTTGTGGCGAATAACTGGATGGATCCGAAAAAATGAATTCTTGCCAATAGAACTCCCATTCTCCTTTTAATGGAATAGGTTCTGTATTGGAAGTTATTGAATAGTAACGTAGATCGATAACACCGTTAACTTGTTCCGGAAATTTTGTATTTTTATTTTTAAAAGAACTGAATCCAATTGCCAATAGCCCCATCAAGGCAAAAATTGAAATTGGTACAGTAAATTTTTTGGTTAATTCCAATTTTGAGAATTTAGCAAATACACTTTCCACATTATATCCAAGGATGCATCTTGATTCTCATAAGAATCATTTACCCACTCTAATAGAGATAGCAAAACTTTGGAATCTTTTTTTCTTTTTCTTCTACCTTGGATTATAATTTCGAGTTTGGAAATTAATATTATTTTGGAATTCAACTTTTGCACCGGTGAAAATTCAGATCTCCTCTTAATCATGGAATAAATTCTAAATCGATCCATTGCATTGTAATGGAATGAGAGTTGATCGTTGTGTCCTGCGTACCTTTTAAGCAATTTATAAGACAAGAGAGCAACAGGAACCTGAGATGTAATTCCCAACCATAGATCATAGTCTTCACAAGCCGGAAGCTCTTCATCCATACCTCCCATCTCCTCCCATAATTTTTTTTTAATACAGACAGAGGATGGTGTGATCATACATTGCAATAGTGATTGGTCAAATATCCATCCATCCATTTTTTGATGTTTGTTGTGAGGATTTACAAATACTCCATTTCGTATCCAAATTTCTTCTGTTTGAGATATGAGAAATTCAGGATTCTTTTCATGAAAATTCATTTGGATTTCCAATTTTTTAGAATCCCACTCATCATCGGAATCCAAAAATAGAATCCATTCCCCTTTGCTATGAGATACTCCCAGATTCCTAGCCGCACTCACTCCCCTATGAGGCTGACTTAAAATTTCAAAGTGGAAACCATGAAACTCCTTGAATTGTGTTTTCTCTTTCAACCAATTTTCTGCCTCTTTTGATGATCCATCGGTGGATCCGTCATCAACTAATACTAATTCAATTATATACCTATCACTGGAAAGGAGTGATTGTTCCCATACCGATTGGATTGCCCTTAATAGCATTTCCTTTCGATTGAAAAATGGGATAATAATAGAAAGTATGGATTTCATAGGATAGGTAACATCCTTATCATATGAATAAATCCACCCAATTTAGGAGTCCACCTTGATGAATATAGAGAATCTCGGAATCCTTGGGGAATTGCAAAATTTTTTGATCCAATGTATAAAGAGATTTAGCAGAGTAAAATGGTTCGAGAGCCAAGTTGTATTCTTGGTAAACATTTTGGATATAATCCATAAGAGTTTTGTTTTGTTTTCCAAATCCGGGCAGAATGGATGGGGGCATGATTGCTACAGAAGAATTCTCGCTGAGTTGATTCAGGATTTGACTATGAGCATTGAGTTTTAATTTATACAAAAGCGTTGGAAGACTTTCTATCCAAGAAGAAATTTTTTCACCCAGAAGGATTCCCATAAAGCGAATATGCTCTTTGGGGTTTCTTCTCAAATAATCCAAACCACTTAAATAACCCAACCCCGTTCCCATATCCATAACTATATGAGTATAACGAGTCCAATCAAG
>JAFIGA010000164.1 GCA_020831715.1 Leptospira sp.
GATACAGCTATGGTTGGCACATTGGGGCCGCTCGCGCTCGCTTCCACAGGATTTGGTGGAGTTACCTATTTTACGGTTTTGAGTTTTCTAATGGGAGCCTCTGTTGCCGTACAGATTCTAACATCTAGGAGATTTGGAGAAAAGAACCCCATTGAAGTGGGAAAAGTAGGGGTAAACTCCATCTATTTATCTCTATTGGGTGGTGGTATTCTTTCGATTGGTGGCTACTATCTGGGAGTTCCTTTGATGCAAGCACTCGCCGATGATGACCAAGTAAAATTGGTTGCAGGTGAATATCTATCTTACCGATTCATTGGAACCATTTTGTTTTTCTTCATTTTCTCTATACGTGGGTATTTTGACGGACTGGGCTTTACCTATGTCGGGATGATTTCAGCATTTCTAACAACCGGTTCCAATATATTTTTCAACTGGCTCCTAATCTATGGAAACATGGGATTCCCGGAAATGGGCGTCCAAGGTGCGGCAATCGCTTCCTCAGCATCGGGCATACCGGGAGCCTTGGTTTTTGTAATCTATTTATTCAAGAAAGAATTTCGTGAGTATTTCCGTGGAATTTCCAAGATTCCGGATATGGCAATATTCAAGGAATTGTTGGTATTGGGATTCGCTCCCGGAATGGAACAGTTGCTTACGAACATTTCATTTATCATCTTCACGAAGTTTGCCGGCATGGTGAGTGTTGTGACCATGGCTGCTTCCAATGTGGTTTTCACAACTTTGAGTCTTTCTTTCATGCCGGGATTTGCCTTTGGTATTGCTGCCACCACAATTCTAGGCCAAGCTGTAGGGGCAAAAAAATACCGGCTTGCTTATCAGGGTACATTTCGTGCGGCAAATTACTCGGCAATCGTTATGGGCTTTATGGGATTTGTATTTATCGTCTATGGAGAGTGGATTATCCGATTTTTTACCACAGATCCATCGGTTCTCAAGGAAGCCTATCCCGCCTTGGTGATAGTTGCTCTGATACAAGTGGGCGATGCCTACCATATGGTTGTGGGTTCAGCACTGCGAAGTGCAGGCTTAGTATATTGGGTGGCGACTGTTTATATTCTTGCCTCCTTCTTTCTCATGCTACCTTGGGCTTATTTTTTTGGAGTCCATCTAGGCTATGGCAATCCCGGGCTTTGGTCTTCGATTTTTATCTGGCTTGGAGTTTTAGCATATGCCTTTGTTTGGAAATTTCGCAAGAAAGATTGGATAGGTGTTGAGGTATAGTTCAGAAATGGAAAGAGTATATAAATTTGTTAAACTAAATATTTATTTTCTCTTTTAAAATCTCAGCCCATTGATAGATTAAATCTTCTATCTGTTTCTTTTGATAAGGCTTTGGAAGAAAATCTTTCATACCGGCTTCTATGCATCTATCTCTATCTTCTTGGAATGCATCGGCAGTAACTGCTATGATGATTGGCTTGGGATCTATTTTAGGGTGATTTAAAATTGTCCATGATGCTGAGATCCCGTCCAATTTTGGCATATTGATATCCATCAATACAATGTCGTATTTGCTCTTAACAACTTCCGAAATGGCAGAAATACCATCACCAACTAATTTATAATCAACGGATATCTTTTTTAAAATATTGGCTATCAAAAACTGATTGGTTTTATCATCTTCCGCCACAAGGACTCGAATGTTTTTTAGTATGGAACTATCTTTCTTGCTCTGGGCAAATCTATTTTGAATTGGTGAATCAGTTTTAGAAACCGGGATTTCTACTATAAATTCTGCACCTTCTCTATATGCTGTGTTTAGATAAATTTTTCCATTCATTAATTCCACTAATTTTTTGGTAATGGCAAGCCCTAATCCGGTTCCACCATACTTTCGATTGATCCCGGAATCCAATTGAGTAAATTTTTCGAATAGAAATTGAATATTGGATTCAGAAATTCCAATACCGGTGTCTCTGACTTTAATTTTGAGCATATATTTTTGATTGGTTTTGTCTACTAGAGCATCAACCGGAGAAACATCCACAGTAAACGCTATTCCCCCCTCGTCTGTAAACTTTACTGCATTGGATAATAAATTTACAATAATTTGTTGGATTCTTACAGAATCACCAAACAGAGTATCGAATTTCTTATTCGGTAATTCTAAATGAAAATAAAGACCCTTTCCTTCTGCTTGCAATTTATACAATCCTTGAATATTGGTTACAAGCTGCACGAGGGAAAAATCTCTGTTGATTAATTCAATTTTGCCGGCATCCATCTTGGAATAATCCAAAATGTCATTTAAAATTGTCAGCAGAGAATCTCCACTATTTCGAATCAGAGTTACCATTTCTTGCTGCTTTTCATCCAGTTTACTGGATTGAAGTAATTCTGCTATACCCAATATACCATTCATCGGAGTTCTTATCTCATGGCTCATTGTTGCCAAGAATTGACTCTTTGCTTGATTCGCAAGAGAAGCCTCATTAGCCACTTGTTCAAGCACTTTACTTCTTTCGGTGACTGATACCAATTGCTCAGCCTTGCGAAAAGCCGTAGAGTATTTTATGGATAGAACATATGCTTGGAGTAATATAAAAACAAGTAACCCTAGATTGGAAAAATATCCAAGATACAAATACCCTAAGGTAAATAACACATCATTCACAACAGTGAGATTAAAAAGAACATACGCAAAGAATACAATCCCGGCTCCTTCTCTACCGTTTCGGAAAGCATGATATAAAAAGAATACTATCGTGATGGGAACTATAATGATCAAACCGAACATAAACACACCTAAATGGGTTAGCTCAACTATAGGTAAAAATAAAGTGAAAAGAAAAAGGGCAAATACTGAAGTCGTAACTTGAATAAATATTTTCGGAATATCTTTTGGATAAAGATAGTACATAAATAAATTCATAAAAATTCCACTGCAGTAAACGAAAGCATATATAAGTCTTATATAACTATCAAAATCTACAATAGGAAATAAAGATAAGAAAGCGTGATTTTCCAAAGTAAGTTGACGAAATCCCATAAAGAAACAGAACAATCCAAAAAATAAAAAATCTTTGGATAACTTGCGAATTAAATAAACAATTAAATAGTACAATCCAATAAAGGCAATTGCACCAAATGACATTCCATCCAGTATTTTATTGAGTGTTGATTCTCTGACTACTAAATCCCATTTGCCAATATACAAAGGTTGCCAGAATCCATGATTTTCATGATTGAAATTCGAAACATGTATGACTATATCTAGAATACCTGATTTATTACCGACCAATTCCACACCCGGTCGCAATTCCGGAATAGAATCATCAGCTGAACTTCCAATCTTTCCAACTTCCAATATATGAATTCCGTCTACATAAACAGTAAAGGCTGACATAATCTCAGTCCACATCAGTCCATAATAATCCTCTTTGGGAAGTTTTACCTCCAATCGATAGGTTGCCTTCCCTAAAATAGGAAGGGACTCGCCATTGATTGTATAAAACTTCCAATATTGAGGAACTTCTTGATAACTACATTTTTCGTCCCAAATTTCTTGAGGAGCAGAGGGATCAATGAATTCATCCCAACAAAACAGCCATTTGCCTTGAAGATCCAAAACTGAATGATCCGGATTCCAATTCTGTGCATCCATTACTCCATTTTCTGCAAAAAGTTTTTTCTCACGATCCAATTTGCACTGAAAAGATGTGAGCACTATGCAGATTACCAGAAGAATTTTTTTGTAGTCGTGATAGAAAAAGGATGTCACTTAATTATTGTGGAATAGAGTAGATTAAATGGAAAGAGAAATTTATACACCAAAACTGGAAAATGTTCCTCCCATGCCGGAACTGAGAACTCTCTATAGAAAGCTCGGTGAAGAAAAACTTCGAGAATTGGTAGACGTCTTTTATGATCTCATTGCAAAATCGGAGATCTTAGGAATGTTTCCCGGTGATTTTGACTCGGCGAAACAAGACCAAGCAGATTTTCTGATACAAGTTCTGGGTGGCCCCAGTTATTATACCGATCGAAAAGGACCGGCTCGAATGAGAATGAGACATTTCCAATTTGTTATCACCGAAGAGTCTCGACTTGTATGGTTGGGTTGCTATCGCCAAGCACTGGATATGGTCAAGATCCCGGATGAAGAAAGGCAAATTCTCGATGATTATTTGGATAGCTTTTCCAAATGGATGGTGAATGCGAAATCGGACTCAGAGCAATGATAAAAACCGGTTGGCAATTTAGATTAATTTTGTAGTCTTTTATATAAGTCAACTACATCTTTATTGTCTGCCTTCTTCCAATGCTCTTCCAAAATAATTCCACCCTCTGTGTTAACTGCTCGGATATGCACCGAACCTTTCTGCGCCCCTTTTTCAAGCTTTCCCTTCCAATCCAAGTAAACTGACTCATAACCGGATGATTTGTATTTGGGTATCAGAGATTCTGCCAATAATGGATTGCTTTTATTTAACAGAACATAGCCCAAGAAGAAATATTCTTTTTCTTTTCCATAAACCAATGATTGCATCTTCCAGTAGATTTTGCGGGCGATTTTACGGCAGACTTCCTCATCTTCGGGATAGCATCCGGCATATATTGCTTTTTTACCTTTTAAATCCCGGGAAGAAACCTTACTTCCAAATTGATCCTTCAATTCGAAATTTGGAATTGGGTTAGGAGAAATTGCTCGATTCTCCGAAGACAAAGTAAGAGTGAATATTGCGCTCAAAAATAAAAAACTAAACAAGAATTTCACTGGTAAATCGAAACCTGCTTTCTTAAAATGAAATTGTGATTCGCAATTCATATACAATTATTAGACTCTTTCCAATTATTCTTCTCACATTCCTTCTCTTCCTTCTCAATGGCTGTGCAAGTTTTGGCAATCCACGAGCCAAATTAATTCTCCAAGAGAAAAATCTAGTTGCATTCGAAATGGCAGAAGAAGAAATTCCTAGAATATTTTCTAAGATAGACGTCATTCCAAAATTTTCCACATGTAAAAACTTCAGCAACAGAGACCTTCAATATCTATTCCGCTCTTTACGGGATGAAAATCCCAGTCTTTTTGGTAGAAAGGACAGACCTGTTTTTCCAACCAGTGTTGCTTTGGAAAACTTCAATCAGAAAATTTTGACAGCAATACAAAACTCTGAACGTTCGCCTGAATTTTTATTTTTTGTATGGAAGGTGGATGATTCATTGGATCCCTACACTCGAATTCAGAGAACATCCTTTTATCTATTTTGCGAGAAAGATAGCCTAAGTATTATTATAGGAGAATGGAAGAGAGACATTGTATTTCAGAACCAATATACCTGGAGTGAGTGGATTACAGCTTCTCGATTTACTTATGATAACCCGGAGAAACAAAGACTCTTCATCATCGATAGCTTCCAAGACCGAGTCCAATTCAATGCAGAAAGAAAAGCCGGAGAAACAAAAGTCTACCAAGATTGGGTGAATATATATAGAGAGAAAGTTCCGGCTGATAAACAAGTGCCCAAACTTACCGGCGATTCCAAGCCGACATCTGAGGAATCTAAAAGCAAATTAAGTGAAAGACTTCAAACTCTCGAAGATCTTAAAAAGAAAGGACTCATCGATGAAAGAGAATACAAAGAAAAACGAAAAGAATTGCTGGACAGTTTGTAGATTCATTTTGTAAATTCCTTCCATACAGTTATCATGACTAAACCTAAAAATCTTCAAGAAACAATCCGTTTAATTCCTGAAAAGTGGGTATCCAATGGATTCACAATTGGCCATCACCAAGACAAAACTGTCTTTGTAACGGGTGGAATCCCCGGCAAGGAAGATGAATTCATCATTGAAAAAAAGAATTCCCAGATAATATATGCTAGAGCATCACAAAACCAATCCAAACCAAATTCCAACTTTGAATCTGAAACCAAATCCAATTCCGATTGTGAAGCATTCCCGGTATGTGGTGGATGCTCTTACCGACACATTCCATATGAGGAGGAAATCCGGATTAAAAAGCAAGAATTGCTCTCTTCCCTCCGCCTAGATCCATCCACACCAATAGAAATCATAACCGGTAAATCAACTCATTACAGGAACAATGTCCAATGGAAAGTATCCGGACAAAAAATTGGATTCCATTCTCGATTTAGCAACCAAGTTGTAGATCTTAGAAGCATTGGTTGTAAAAACTTAGATCCTCTATTGGAATTTCCCACTTCATCAAAAAGCTTAAATCAGAGAGTGTCCAATGGAAAAGTGGTTGATTACACTAACTCAGTTACCGAACTTAGTCTAAAGGATAAGAAATTCCAAATCCCACCCAAAGGCTTTCAACAGATCAATACAACTCTCATTCCAGATTGGATTCTATACATCCAAGATACAATTTCCAAATATAGCCGATCCAACAAAAAGATGGATTGCTTGGAATTGTTTTGTGGCTCAGGTATTATTGGACAATCTGTATCTGAAAACATAAATACTTTATTCGGTATAGAGGCAGTGAACCAATCCATAACCTATGCTCGAAAGAATGCATCTATCAATCATTTAGAAAAGTTTACATACAAAGCTTTGGATTTGTATAAACCTCTCTCAAATTCTCATATAAGCAAGTATCCGCTTTGGATTTTAAATCCGCCTCGTTCCGGTGCCGGCAATGAAGTCGTAAATCTATGGAAGGAACATTTACCCGGTGTGGTTGTGTATTCCAGCTGTGATTCCCAGACACTCGCCCGAGATTGGAAAATGGTACAAAGTAAAACCTATGAATACAAATTAGAATCTTTATGTATGATCGATTTTTTTCCTAGGACTAAGCACTTTGAAGTTGTTGCAGTTTTTGTAAAAAAAGATTTTCAAGAAATAGCACAAGAATAACCTGAAGGATATCATGCCTCTAATCGGTAAGAATTTAATATCCTTTTTTGTTTTGCTCCTCGTGTTCATTCTGGGAACAATTGCTTTATTTTGGTATGGATCGAATTTAAATCAACTTCCCAACCTTACATCGATAGCAGAAAATCATACAACATTTTCCGGACAAAAAGCCGAATCGCCTACAGTCCAATCAGAAATTGGAAATATTCCTACCCCGGACATAAAGAATCTTACTTTCTTTCAAGAGTTTTCATTCATTTTTACAAATAACAGTTCTTCAATAATTTCCAAAACTTTAATTCAAATAATCCTAATTATGTTCTTAGCCAGACTAATGGGAGTTTACTTCAGAAAAAACAATCAACCAACAGTGATTGGAGAGATCTTAGCGGGTATTTTAATCGGTCCCAGTTTACTAGGTTGGATGTTGCCGGAATTCCAATCTTTTTTGTTCTCGAATGATCAAGTAGAAATTCTGGAAATACTTAGTAACCTTGGGTTGATTCTATTCATGTTTATCATTGGAATGGATATAGATCTTAGCTTCATGAAAAAGAGAATTGATTCCATGCTAATTATCAGCGGATCCGGATTCTACTTTCCTTTTTTGATTGGATTGGGTTTCGCCATTTATCTATATCCAAAGCAAAATTTTTCAGGAGTTCCATTCCATGAATTTGGAATATTCATAGGTATTTTATTAAGTATAACTGCGTATCCACTTCTAGCCAGAATTTTACATGAGAAGGGGCTCTCCAAAACCAACTTGGGAAGTATGGCTATGACCTCTTCCGCGGCAATTGAATTATGTGTTTGGAGCATTCTAGGATTAACTTTGGCTATGATTAAATCCAATTCTTGGATATCTCTCTCGATTACACTGACATTTACTTTTTTATATACTTTAATTATGATTTTTTTGGTTCAGCCTTTTCTTCGTCGATTGAGTGAGATTTATGTAAGTCGCGAAAATCTAACCAAGACTGCAATGGCAATAGTTTTTGTATTTTTGTTTACATCAGCATTCCTCACAGAATTAATTGGTCTTCACGCATTGGTTGGAGCATTTTTTGCCGGGGTCATTATGCCTTCAGATTTAAAATTAAAATCGCTTATCTCGGACAAAATTGATTATGTGGCATTGGTTTTTTTGCTTCCGCTGTTTTTTGCTCTCACAGGTTTGAGAACTGATTTAACAATTTTTAATGAGTCACAAAACTGGGTAATTTTGTTCTTGATTATTTCCATTGCTATTCTAAGCAAATTTTTCGGATCAGGAATAGCATCAAGATTTGTTGGTTTTGGTTGGAAGGATTCTATTTCTCTAGGTGTTCTGATGAATACTCGAGGATTGGTGGAACTCATTGTATTGAATATTGGATTTCAGCTGGGTATTATTTCTATTCAGTTATTCACAATTTTTGTAATTATGACGATTACCACTACACTTCTCACCGGACCTACGATTTCCAAAGTTCAGGATTATTTCAATAAATTCAATCTTCCCATCCAGCCATTAGAAGCTTTCAAAAAAATTCTCATATCTTTTGCCCAACCATCCATGGGTGTTGCTCTCATTCGACTAGCAGACTTTCTATTCGGAGCAAATAAGGATAAGACGCAAATCAGCGCAGTCCACATCACTCCTATGGAGAATTTAACCGAAGATGAATTGCACGAATACAAAACCAAAACTTTTGCAGATATAGAAACTTTGATGGAAGATTTGGAAATCAAAGTAGAAATGGTTCACAAGACTACAGAAAATATCACCTATGAAATTCTCAATCAGGCTAAAATTTCTCATTCTCGATTTCTATTGATTGGTGCCGCCAAAGCATTGTTCACAAAAAACATCTTGGGTGGAAGAATTCGACCTATACTCAGTTATGCTCCCTGCAATGTGGGAGTACTATTGGATAATGGTCTCAATGAGATCAAAAAAGTTTTGGTTCTGAAGAAAACCAATTCCACACTAGGATATGAAAAAATGATCCACTATCTTATCCGAGAACATGGAAATAAAAAAATTCATATACACCCACTTTCTCTATTCACTACACTGAGACCTGAGGATTTTGCAGGCTATCAACTTGTTATAATTGATATCGACTTATGGAAGGAGAGAGAAGAATTCTTGGAAGTAGAAATTCAGTCACTGGATGCCTCCTTCTTAATTGTTCAATTCAAATAATTATATGAACCTTTGGAATAAAAACCAAGATAAAGTTTATTACATATCCGCATTTTTCGGCTTGGTTGCCGGAAATATGTTCAACTACTCTATTGTGATATTTTCACACAGCTTAGCTGATAACGAATCCTTTGCAAGCCAAGTATTTTTCTTGGCTTACCTTCCCTTCTTATTTTTCTCCTTCCGGGCTGGATATTATTTGGATAAATTTCCAAGAAAATGGGTGATTGCTTTATCTCAGCTTTTGACCTTTTCTTCCTCTTTTATTCCCGGTTTGCTTGCCTACAATGGAATTCTAGATTCCGGCAACAAAGAGATACTTTATATATTTGCATTGACCAATGGTTTGGGATTGAGTTTTACAATGCCGGGAAGATTTGCCATTTTGGGAGATATTGTTCCTCAGGATAAAATCAGCAAAGCAACTGTTTTTTTAAATGTTATGATTTTATTGGGATTTGCCATAGCTCCCATCATTGCCGGAACGATTCGAGAGTCCTACTCCTACGGAACATTATTGATGACAACAGGTTTGATCTATCTTACCAGTACATTAATTTTATTAACCGTTTACATACCTTTTGAAAAGAAACATAACCATCCTCATAGAAAACAAGCATTTCAAGAATCTTTGGAATTCATTAAAGATAAACGAATTGTAAGAGAAGCCTTAGTTGCTATGTTTTTAGGTATGATGATCGTTGGACCGGTTCAAGTATTGGTTCCGGAATTTGGTAAAAAAGTTTTGGAGCTTTCAGAATCGCAACGCGGAGTTATGATGGGCCTATTGGGAATTGGGTTGCTATCGGGTTCAATTGGATCTACTTGGTTGAGTTCTAGGTCGGGAAGAGGAGCGTTTGTGATGCTTGCGATATTGGCATCCGGGGTTTTTGTGGCGATGGTTGGAATAAATCAAGATTTTGGATTTGTCGTATCATATTTGTATTTTGGTGGACTGTTCTTGGGTGCACTGACATCCTTCCTACCTTCTATTATCCAAGAATCCACACCCAACCAATTGAGGGGAAGAGTCATGAGTTTCTTTTCACTGATATTTCTTCTAACTCCTGCAGTTAGTGGACTTATTTATGGAGGATTAACGCATATATTTAGCTTAACAATGACTATAAGTATAGCAGGGGGAGTAACAATACTTCTGGGTATATTCGGACTTATGGCTTTAAAAGATCTCCGGACTTATCGTTGAGTTCTTTTTCGATGGCAAGGGAGAGTTCATTCTTATAGCGAATGATTTCTCCTAAAATCCTGGTTATATCCTCTTCTTTTTTCGCTATTTTTTCTTGCAACCGTTCAATATTTTTATTATTGTTAATCGGTGGTGAAGTCTTTCGCTTTCGAAGATTTTCTTCTAGTTGATATTGAATTTCACCGTAGATTTCTCCTGTTTTAATCTTCTCAATGAATTCGTTGATCTTTTCTTGATCAGAAAATTTGGCACCGGTTGGTTCTTTTTCAATCATACCTTTTCCCGAAACAATCTATCAATGATTTTTGCCGCAACCACATCCCCTGTGACATTAACAGCAGTTCGACACATATCTAAGAATCGATCTACTCCAAATAGAATTGCTATCCCTTCCACCGGAATTCCAAAGCTACTCAGAATTCCGGCAAGGATCACAATACCCACTCCCGGAGTTGCCGCTGTTCCGATGGAAGCACCTACGACTGTTACAACTAAGGCAATCAATTGCGTGATCCCAAGATCCACACCAAAGATTTGTGCCAAAAATACTGTAGCGATTCCTTGGTAGATTGCAGTTCCATTCATGTTGATGGTTGCACCTAAAGGAATCACAAAGTCAGCAATTTTCGGTCTTACATGCAATCCCTCGATTGCCGTTTTTAAACTCACAGGCAAAACTGCCGCTGAACTCGAGGAGGAAAAAGCAAGAATCTGCAGTTCTTTCATACGACCTATAAATATGAATGGATTCAGTTTCCCTATAAAATAACCCAAGATAAGATAGAGTATCAGGACACAAAATAGACCCAACAATACTGTTCCGATGTAGACAGTAAGGCCTGTCAATAGATCCCAACCTATCTGAGAAATTGCCTGTGCCATCAGTCCAAATACGGCAATGGGTGCAATGGCAAGTGCCCAATTCACAACGACCATTGTATATTCTTGTATGCTATCCAATAGATCTACCAACGGTTTTTCTTTACCGGCTGGGACTTGGGTTAGAGCTATCCCTAGCATTAATGCAAACACTACCACCGAAAGCATGTTAGCTTCCATGAGTGATTGAAGAGGATTCTTGGGGAATACATTTAGAATTAATGTAGGCAATCGTTTTCCCACATTTGCCTCTTCAACTTTCTCTTCTATCTTATGAATTGATTTTTCATTGCTTCGATTTTTATTCCCTAGTTCTTGAGCTCCTGGTTTGCTACTAACCTCAATTCCTGCCTCTCTTCTGGATTTTTCCAATTCAGAAATAACCAAATTGGAATCCACATAATTACCCGGCTTGATGGAAACACTCAGAATAATTCCAATCGTGATAGCTATTGCTGTAGTTCCCGCAAAATAAACAATTGAGACAAATGATAACTTTCCCAGATCCCGGTTTCCACCTTGACTTGCCACACCCAATGCAACCGAGGCAACTACGAGCGGAATCATGATCATCTGTAATATAGCCAAGAAAATATTCCCGGGGAGTGCGATCCAAGGAAGAACATGGTTGGTAAATTCAGAATTTTTGGGAAGAATCAATCCTACAACTAGACCCAAAATCATTCCTATGAGAATCCACAACCACGCTTTTGATTTTTTTTTCACAAGGTATAGTTTATTGGTTTAAATATATTTGTAAACTAAGAATAAAACAAATATTTATTTGAGAGAAGGCTAATAAATTCTACTTACTAGCAGCCAATCTCTTGGATCGATCTTCTTCTAATAATGCATCTATCAACTCTTCCATATCCCCTTCCATAATCCCACTCAGATTGTGAGACGTGAAACCAATTCTATGATCCGTACAACGACCTTGCGGATAATTATAAGTTCGAATTCGCTCCGATCTGTCTCCGGAACCAATCATTTGTTTTTTAATTGCATCGCTGCTCGCTTTGGATTCCTCTGCTTGGGCATCCGCAATTCTTGCTCGAAGAACGCGCATCGCTTTTTCCCGGTTCTTGATCTGCGACTTTTCATCCTGACAGCTAACAACTATTCCGGTAGGAATATGTGTCATACGAACGGCAGAGTCAGTTGTGTTTACGTGCTGACCACCGGAACCGGAAGATCGGAATACATCTACGCGGATATCGGATTCTTTGATATCTACTTCCTTTTCTTCCGCTTCGGGCAGGATTGCCACAGTAACTGCAGAAGTATGGATACGCCCACCGGATTCTGTTGTGGGAATACGTTGGACGCGGTGTGTTCCTGCTTCGAATTTGAACAAATCATACGCTCGGTCATCTTCCAAAGCAAATACAATCTCTTTATACCCACCAATTCCTGTCGGACTGGAATCTATCAATTGTGCCCTCATTCCTTGCTTATCAGAATACCTTGAATACATTCGAAATAAATCGGCTACAAATAGTCCGGATTCTTCTCCACCGGTTCCGGCACGAATTTCAACTATGATATTCTTTCCTGAATTGGGATCGGGAGGTAGAAGCAATATTTCCAACTCTTGGGCGAGTTTTTCTAACTTTTCTTCACCTTCTTCAATTTCAGCCTTAAGCATATGATGCATATCTTCGTCTTTTTCTTGGGGCAAAAGAACCTTAGCATCTTCTATATCTTTAAAAATATTTAAATATTCGATAGCCATATTATAAGCAGGAGTAAGCCTGGATCTTTCTTTGGAAAGATCCTTGAGTTTACTCGGGTCTGCCGCTTGGCTCAATTCATCTTCGATTCGAAGGTATTTTTCTTGAATTTTTTTGAGTCTCTCTACCATGTATAAGGAAAGGATAGAAAGAGACCATATTTTGCAAAATCAAAAAAAAATCATAGAAGAAGCCGGCAAAAATTCCGGATTGGAACAATTTCTCCAAGGAATGGTGCAATTGGTATCCGGAGTGGAAGATTATGTAAGTCCATTTCATAGAGAAGATGGTCTCGCCCATCCCAATCCGGAAATACTCGTCGAAGAGATAACAAAATCCGCAGCTTGGAAGGCTGGGAGCATATCAGCAACTTGTTCCTTACCGGGTGGAGCGCTAGGCTTTCTCACTCTTCTTCCGGAACTCATAATGATTTTTCGAGTTCAGGGTTATCTAATCAAGGACATTGCTACCATCTACGGAAAAGAAGCACAGCTCACCAGAGAATTATTATTATTCTGCTTATTTAAACATGGTGGAGCTCAATTATTTCGAAAGTTCATTGAGGAAACAGGTGTCAAAATTTTAATTCGTCCAACTACCGTTAGAGCCTTCCAAGCAATGTTGCAAAAAGTTGGATTGGATTTTACGCGTAGAGTTCTAAGAAAGAATATGACACGTTGGGTTCCTCTTGCAGGTGCCGCTATCACGGGAAGTTTTGCTTACTTCGATACCAAGGCAATCGGTAAGAATGCGCAACAGGTTTTCTCCAAAGAAATAATCTTACTGGAATCTCCAATAGAAAGTCCTCAACTTGAACTTGAAAATAATCCGGAAGATAGTAACACAATTTCCAATCTTTCTGATGAGGAAGTAAAATAAATTTATAATGAGCTATATATTCTCTTTTTTATTAATATTATCTCTGTTAATATCATGTCAGACCGAACATGAATCTTTCGTTGAAAGAATCAACCAGTTGGCACAAGCTGAAAAATACGAAAAAGCAAAAGATATGCTTAGGACAAAATTAGAATCCAAAAGAGATTCCGATGAAGTTATTTCCCGGTCCAAACCAAGACGAGATAGAATCATGAAATTGTCGGAAGATCGCAATAGAATTGTTTGGGCAGAAGACAATCGCATTATTTTCCGTGATATAGCTAATCCAATAGTTAAAACAAAAACGCTTACAGAGTCACCGTATGACTTGCAAATTTCGGCGAATGGAGAATATGCTCTAGTATCCTTCCGATTGAAAAACACCAAAGGTTGCCGTATGAAAGCTTACTCGCTTTTAGATGATAATTTGGATTATGAGTCCGGTGCGCATATCTCCTGTCGAAATAAAGGATCCATTAGCCAAGATGGGAATAAGATATTTTATTTCATAGATGAAAGTTTGTTCTATGAAAAAACATCCAATCCCAAAAAACCCATAAAATTAATCGATGCAGCTAAGATAGCACCACCCTTTCCAAAACTTAAGAATAAATATTCTATTGTTCCTATTGACTCGAATTTTCTTTTGATAGCGGGTATTGCAGGTTCTTATAATTTATATTTTTATCATACTGATTCTAAAAACATAGAACTACTAGCAAAAGATATCCTGAGCCCTAAAACTTATTATGCTCATGGAAAGACATTATACTTGTTAGGTGGTAAAATTGGATCGTGGTATCTTAGAGAGATTTTATACTCAGATAGCAAAAAGCCCAAAATCACCACTGGTTTCACAATTACCATTAGAGAACTGGAACCATGGAAAATGACCGGTAAGAATGACTTTCTTTCTTTCTATGGAGATACTGTTTTCCAATGGGGTCCAATGGTTCCCAGAAAAGAATTCCCTCTTCTCTGTGAAAGGGGATGGGGATTGGCTCGAGATATGATAGTATATGAAAATAAGGATGGAGAATTGATACTATCCAATACAGCCTACACGGAAGAAGAATGGACTGTATTGAGATTGTATGAAGAAATTCAGAAAAAGATCAATGATTGATTTTTGAATTAAGCAGCTTGTGATTTTTTCTCTTTGGTAGCTTGGTAAATTTTGCAAGTAGAGTATTCATCTGAAAGACACTTCTCTTTCAAGTTAGCCACGTCTTCATCCATCAAAATAGGAGAAGAACTTGGGCAAGAATCCAACGCTTGAGTGTAAATCGGGCAACGAACGAAGAATTCGTTTTTCTGTATTTGTTTCTTTTTTGCCATGAGTATTATTTCCTTTTTTTTCTATGATTTTGTCAATTGGATTTTTATATTTTTTTAAAAATATAAGTTCATAACTTTAGGACCTTTTGAATCACCGCTTCTCTGAAGGTTATTAGAACTCCTGTTCGTGAATGTTTCCCCTTTTGGTTCCAAATTCCAGAGATCGCCTTTCCAAAAAGCTTGTAGATTATCTTTTCCTTTCGTATTGGATATGTATTTTGATATTCCATTTTCTATCCAAAGATCATTTGTCGGAATTTCATTGGCTTGTATTCCCAATTCTTTCCAATTTGGCTCTACAAAAGACGATGATGGCGCAACAATTCCATCCATATTTTTGCTTCCAATAGATTTGTATATGGATTCATTCAATGAGTCCTCACCAATTAGATTGCCAACTGTCCATGCAGGTACTTTAACAATAAAGTCTTGCTTTATGTCTCCTGGTTTCACAAATTCTTTTTCCCAATCGGTTAGATGCACTTTTCGAACCAAAGGTTCTATAGCTTTACCACTTGACAAGTAAGCAACCGAAACATGATATATATCTCCTTCTTGCGAAATCAATTTTCCATTTTTAATTGTTGGGTTCGGTAGTAGAATTGAACCAGCTATTATGCTAACTGAATATTTTTTCGCAAGAGAAGAAAAGGTTTCATGATAGGCAGAAGCAATTAATTCGCGTTTAGATTGAATTATCTCTGCTATAGTGACTTCATCATTTGAATCAGATTGATAATCATCCAAATTCTTAAAGACTTCGCTCTTATAATATAATTTTAAAAATTTAAGAGACTCTTTCCAAGTTTCAGAGAAAAAAGCCGGTCTTTTTTCACCAAGTAATACCAATCCGGTTCCTGTATGTTCGGGAAAAACAATCAAAGTTTTTCTATCCATAGCCTTTTTTTCTTTGGCTTTTATCAATACAGCTTCAATGGAGGATTTAAAGTTTTCTTCGGAGTAGAAATCTAAATTCAGAAAATAGGGTTGCATGGCAACGAGATTACCGTAATTTCGATTTTCTCCATTTTCCATATATTCTACTTCTGAATTCCATTTTTCCCGATTAACAAGATATTCTTTAAAATCTTCTTCTTTTATCTCTACATCAACCGGTTGCGGATTGAAATAACGAGTAACATATAAAGATCCCGCAATGATAGAAATAAATAATAGAATCCTAACCCAAGAAAAATATATATTATGCATAATGGTCCAAATATTTCCTAACTGCTTCCAGCATGTATTCTTCGAAAAAACTTGCAGGGTCAAATGTTTTCACATCCACCCAATCCATAAAATCATGCTCATCACTCATGGATATTTTTCCACCTTTAAAAATTCCTTTATATCCCAAAATAATGCATGGATGATTTCCTTCAGTCACTCTATGTTTATGTATGAGAATAGGCTCCGGATCCATTTTATATTTAAAATCCTCTCCCATTTCTTCTTTCAATTCACGGTCCATACTTTCTAACCAATCACTGAAAAATTCGTCTTCATTCATTCTGCCACCCGGAAGATCACCATAACCGGACTTTCTGTCACGAAGAATGAGTAGCTTATTTTCATCTCGAAGAAATAGCTTTTGGGTTATCTGAAAGAATCCATGCTTACTCAAATTTTCTTACCCCACTGATCGATTTGATGATCCACTGCATATAGATCAGGTTCCGGTAAGGATTGTTTCTTATACTGATCTGTCATCCCCAGAGAAGCCGTGAGTAATTGGCTAATAATAGAATCCATGATCTCAGTTGGAGCTCCATAATATAAAAAGTTGACAGGACTTAAATCAGAAAAGAGGAATAGCTTCTTTTCCCATGGTTGATTAATTAATTTACCTGTTCCTAATTCCAGTTTTTGCTTTCCTCTAAAAATAATCAATCCACCTTGATCCATCTGCGACTGTGGATCAATGATTCGTTTTGATTCAATTTCTACAGGTATTCCTCGAATACTTGTTAATTTATCGGTTAAAAATAAATTCAACCAATCTATCAGATGAGCAAATTCAACAGTTTTCGTAGAACCAGAAGCAATATAAAGATTTTTATGATTTCCATGAAGGATCATTTCTTCCCAAAATGGTACCTCCAAAATCGATTCACCAATCACCCCAAGAATTACATCTGTATCCAATAATTGATTCTTTTCTACATCATCTATGCGGGAATATTTCCATGTTGAAGTCTCATTCTTCAAGTCCACTTCAATCAAATGATCATTCGTATCGTGAAGTCTTCCCCCTCGGAGATACTTGCACAAGAAACTACCAATGTTGCCTGCGGCACCTAAAACCATGAATTTTCTTCGAGACATGATTTTTCCTTGCCCATGAAAGATATCTTCCATGGCTTTGAGAATGGAGTGTGCAACCTCCTTGGATTCCTCTTTCACCTTTTGATTGGATATAGCTATAGAGTATGCCGTTAGAAATAATTTTTCAAATTGTTTTCTCACGCTCAAAAGTCTATCATAGCCGTTTCGAGTGTGTTCAATGCTTCCGATCAATACTTTTGCAAGAAAGTCTGATAAATATATAGAACGGTCTATATAATCAATGGAATCGGGTATTTTATATATTTCAAGAATCTCTCCTAGGGTCTTTTCTTCCATAGCGAATTGATTCAAGAATGGAGCTATATACCCTCCATCTTCCACAAGCAAAACCTTTTCATTCTTTTGATAGGATTGAATTGCCTTCTTTAGAAAAATATGCGTTGAGAGTAATTTCATAGCAGGGAAGAATCCCAATTCTTCCTTATCCATAAAATTCTTCAGTTCTTGTAGTTCGTTAATATCGCTGTAAAGAGGCGAGATCGAGTAGTAAATCTTTCTATCACTGCCTACTTTTAATTCCAAGCCGCACATGAAAAAATCATCGGTTGGAAGATCCAACAAAATATCCAAATAGATGGGCGGAATAGTTCCACCGTATTTAACAAATGCTACTTGAACCGATTCTGCTGATAACTTTCGAAACGCCTCCAATAAAGCAAGTATCTCGGAAGTTATATGATGAATCAAAAAAATATGAACCCCTTGGAAGTTAAGTCCATGCTCTGTCGAATGAGCAATGGATTCCAATTCGGGCATTCTCTCCAAGTAATGTGCCATATCCAAAGAGTGTCGCTTTTGATTGAAAGAGTAATTTAAAACACGATCCAACCTGGATAGATCCAAAAATACCATATGCCGTGCTAACTGTATTCGAATTGTATATCCACTCTTAATGATACTTGCTATCTCTTTGTCTTCCAGTAGCAAAAAGAGTTTTTTAAACATGGGAAGCGTTGCTTTGGGATCCAAAGTCATCATATCATCTGCAAACTTTTTATCCCAAAAGAAGTTAATCTCGGACAAGCTACCCAACTGAGTCCCTTGAATCTGCTCAAAAATACGACTGAATCTTCTGTTCTCTTCAATGAATTTTTTTTCACCTTTTTGACAGGCACTAATAACAGAACTATGAGTCGATTCAGAGATTTTTGTACTACCTGCAATATAATTTCTGGATCCAAGATCATCAACTACGGCATGAGGAATGGATGCAAGATCGATATTTGCCCTGTCAAAATTTTCAATTGTTAGACGAAATAAAAATTCGCCCGTTTCTTTCTGATTATTTACTCTTTCTAATATAAATTGATAATCTACTTTTTCATTCGGACTGGCATGATGAAATGGAAATACCAGAGCACGACTCGGAGTGAGCTTGGGGCTTTCTCCATAGAATTCAGGATGTATAATTTTAGCCCATATTTGCCTTTGAAAAGTGCCGAATACAGACCGCAGATGGTCTTGAAATTCATCTCTTATCAACAAAACATCTTTCAAAACTCCCGCTCTGGCATGTATCTGAATGTAAGAAATATGCATCTCAACCAATTCGGCATTTATATTGGGATTGATTTTGTGTAGAAAGGAAATGTCTCCCGGATCATTTTGAACTCTTTCCACAATTTCATCACCCAAGGTTCGTGAAAGAATAGACAATCCCCAAAATATTCTAATATTAGTTAGATCAATAGAAAAAAGGGAATCTTCTTCTTTGATTAAATTGGCACCTAAAGTTGTAGAAATACTCTCCCCTATAGCGAAACTAGTCATGAGTTACAACCACCTTAATTGATTCCGGTGTTTGTGCGACTTTATAGGCTTGCTTTAGATCCTTTGCGGAAAATGTATGACTGATCATATTATTGGAAAGAGATTCTGCAATTTTTGGATTCTCTTGGAGCAATTTCAATGCGTAGTGAAAATCACCGCATCGCGAGGAGTGCAGCTCTCCTCCTCTATTTAGAAATTTCATCAAGGATCTTTCATCATCATTGGGAAGAACCAATATAGCACCTCTTGGTCGAACCAACGAGTCTTCCTTTCCTATTTGAGGTCTGATACACAAATCAATTTCTTCCAAATCACCAACAATGGCGAGATCGAATCGGGGCAATCTTCCTTCAAATTCTTTGGACTGCAAAACTCCAACTGCTTCATCGATATTCAATATATAAACCTTGGCTTGGGTTCTTTCTAAAATTAGATTCTTTAGCTCTTGAAAAGATTGCTCATCTTCTGTCAATTTTGATGAAATAAAGATTCTTTCATTCTTACGATTTTCCTTATCCCAATGAAAGGACAAGTTCTCCTCCGAAAAAGGAAGAATGGACAATTCATCCACAACTACTTCTGTTAGATGCTTCACTCCTCCCATTTCTTGTCCATTGGTAGTCTTGAGATGAACTTCTCTTTCCGCAAGTTTCATTGCAGTTTCAAAACCCTGAGGGCTTGCTGTAGTATCATATATGATGGAAAAAGATTCTTTCAACTTATCAATTGCCTCGTTGGATGATACATTGATTCCTTCATCTGCACCTAGTTTCTTTCCCAATTCACACAACTCATTTCTTCTTGCGAGTGCTGTAATTGTGAATTTTTTCCCTGAACTGGCTCTGTATGCATTGAGTGCAGATATGATCAAACTTCCCAATCTTCTGGGACCCAATACGGCTACACGATCCCCATCTTTGGGTGGAGAAGCCGTAATTGCTTGGAGTGCCGCGGCAAATGGCTCTATTAAAACGGCAGTTAAATCTGATATTCCGGAATAAGGTATAATTGCATTCTTGGGAGCCAATATGTAAGGTCCAAAACCACCGGGTAAGCGATCGATTCCTAAAACCTTTCTTTCTGGAGAATGTGTTGGTATTCCCGCTTTTATGAAATCATCCGATTGAAGAGATCCTCTAGCATCCATTGTGTCATTTATTTCTACTACAAACTTTTCTTTGGTATCCGGATCTTGTGCGATGATCTCGTGTCCAATTACTTGAGGTAGTGGAAATGGTAAAAATCTACGATCTATATCTGTTGAGCAAACACCACAGCTTTTGGTCTTGAGAAGTCTATAGCCTGCATCTAGGTGTAGGTATTGCTCATCATTTCGGAAAATGTCCCAACCTGTAGATTCATCCCCTTTGAATTTATAATTGGATTCAATAAATTCGTCATCTGATGTGTAATCTAAAGCTGTAAATTCGAGTTCTTTCATTTATACCTCGCTTCAAAGAAAAAAAGCAATATTAAAGTCAGTGTAAAAAATATTATATTTAATAGAAACCCATTCTTTAGCTTTTTTTTATCTTTTTCTTCCAAGAAATATGCAGTAATGATTACTGAAAAAAATCCACCCAAATGCGCCCATCTAGCGATATTGTCTTCTTCAAACACATTTGTAATGTCTGTATAGACAGAAGTCCAAGCTATTAGAAAAAGTGGAAAAGGAAAATTCACACCCCCCATCCGAATACTAAAAGGAGATAGAAGAGCAGCAACAGCCGCCAGTCCTGAGATTGCACCACTGGCACCAACTACGGGAGTGTTCTGCCCAAGAAAAACCCCTCTTACAATTGCATCCAACAGGGATGAGATAATTGCCGCCATTCCATAAAAAAGTAAAAATTTATTCTTACCCACTTTGTATTCAACGGCTCTTCCCAGAAAAAAAAGATACAGTAGATTGGACATCAAATGGCTAAAATTCCCATGCATGAAAGTCGATAGAATCCAGTTGATTGGATTCCACTCCTGCGGATATGAAAAGAAATAGGATAGAACTATTTGCTCAGGAATAAAAAAGACAGATATAAAAAAGAAAAAAAACAAAAATAATACAAGCCCACCTGTAAGTGGGAATTCCCAAAAAAATTCTCTCATTAAATAAACCTAATTTCCAGTTTTTTCCGGAATCTCTTCATTACCAGAATTATTATTGGAGGAAATAGCTTCTCTCCCTTGTTTAGGTGATTTTGGAATTTCCGGATTTCGAATATAAGATTTATCATAACCCTCCAAAGGATTAGCCAATTCGTGAAGATTTGGATTGTTCCATACATCTTCGAAAATATCTTTTCTATCATATACTGTAAAATTGGCATCGTAATGATATCTCATATATTTATCTAAATCATTCGATAACACTCTGGTAATTTCCATTTTTAACTTGGAGAATTCTTTTGTATCGTCTTCTTCAGATTCATATACACCATCATGTAAAATAGCTAAACGAATTATATATTTCTGAGCTTGTTTCAGCGATCTCAATGCGTAGCTGGAATCTTGTAGCTTCATTAAAAATAATTGAGGATGAGTGTTTTTTGCAGTAGTTAATTTGGCTTTGGCAATTGCTATCTCTCTAAAACCCATTTGAAGATAATGATATGAATGTGTTTTTCTTTTACCTGAAGAAACCTTAGTAAGATGTATCAGATCCTGTTCTGCTCTTTTAATATTTGCCTCAATAATTCTATAATAAAGTTGAATCGTCAATTCTTGAGTTCTTCGTAGTTCTTCATAAGCCTTACCAAGATCCATTTGCAAATGAAGAATTTCTGTTTCAATGTGATGTTGTAAAGAACGAGTATACAATTTCTCGTCTATCTCGTCTCCATAGTTAGAGACCGAAGATCCTATAGATTTCAAATAATGATAATTTTCTTTTAACCCCTGAGAAACTCGAATCAATTGAGTGGCTTTATTCGATTCATCCGAAGAAAAAATAAAACGAGGGGTACCTACCTCCAAGATTAAGAAAATAATTATAATAATTCTCGTAATAGACATTGCTATTTAGATGAATCGGTATCTTGAGTCAATACTGTGAGAAAAGATAAATTCCATTCATCCTTTCTAGTTTACAAATTTTGGATTATGTAGGATTATTGAAGAAACAGGGGAAATTCCATGCCGTCAGCCTTTCCATTGAACACAAACTCTGCCAATGAGTGTATAATTGAATTAAAAAAAATCCAAGAAACCAAGGATTTTAAAACTACATTGGATGAGTTGACAGCACTTGCCATCGAAAATGATAAGAATACCTGGGCATTGATCTATCAATTGATGAGAGATGCCGATTCAGGAAAATTATCCTGGGCGTTGCATAAGGAAATTCTTTCGGGAACTATCTATATCTTAACACAAGTTGGAGATAGTAAATCATATCGATTACTCATAAATTATATAAAAAGTTTAGATCGTACTATACCTGTGGGAGCTTTGGAGTTAATTTCTGAAATTTTACCTACCTTCACAGAATTGGATTCAGACGAAATCATCAAAATAGCTTCACAAAAAGACGATATTCGTTCTGCAATAGGAATTATCGCATTATCTAAATTAGTGATAGAAAATAGATTATCCCCTGAACAAAGAACTCATATTCAAGATTTTTTTCAATCTTATACCAATACTAAGTACTACTTGAATGATGTTTTGGAATCCACACTTCAAATCATGGAAGATCAAGATGCGGGTGGTGGAAAGATAGGAGAAAACGATCTTCACTCTTTATTTTCTGATTGACAGATAATTTTATTTCCTCTTACTAGCTATCTATTTTGAAATTTCGTTTGATCGAAATCACCCCTATCAGATTATGAGACATAATTTGAAACCTTCTATGATTCAGTCTAGCCAATTAAGTTTAGATTTTACACAAATACAACCGGGAGAGGACAACGCGACTAGCTACCGCAATCCTTCCTTACCTTCATATGAAACCACCCCTGGGGCTTGCGATCTAGCATTGACCGGTTATGAGCTTAAACTGACTCATGCCTTCGATAAATTATCAGCTCTATCCAATTCCAGAACTCGACTTCTACCTCACCAGATAGAATCCACACATATTGTTGTGAACAGTTTGAAACCCAGATTCATTCTCGCCGATGAAGTAGGTCTTGGAAAAACTATTGAAGCTAGTCTTGTAATGAAGGAACTTATATTTCGAAGAGGCTATAAGAAAGTTCTCATTGTTGCACCTTCACCCTTGTTAGTGCAATGGCAACAAGAACTTAAAAATAAATTCAACGAAGATTTCAACATCATCAAAAGAAAGAATTTTCGACAAAATTCCGAAGTCCATTGGAAGAACTATAACAAAGTTATCACTTCTATTGACTTTATAAAAAATCCCAATTATGCCGAAGAAGTTTTACGAACCAAATGGGACATTGTTATCTTTGATGAGGCTCATAGACTCAGACGAGATTATTCAAAAGTAACAAAAGCCTACTTATTTGCTGAAAAGATTTCCCAGAAATGTGAATGCCTCCTCCTTCTGACTGCGACTCCATTCAGAGGAAAGTTAGAAGAACTCTATTATCTTCTCCATCTTATTGATCCAAATATTTTGGGTCCCTATCATACCTTTGTCCAAGACTATGTTGTGGGCAATAAAATGGATTTGAAAGAAAAAATATCCAAGGTTCTACTGCGTAGAAGAAAGGTAGAGGTTGGTGGATTTACAAAAAGATTTGCCAAAACAGTAAGAATCGATCTCTCTCCTGTAGAGAGACAATTCTATGATGAAACCACCGAATATGTAAGACGAGAGTTCAACCTTGCCATGGGAACCAAAAACCGTGCCATTGGTTTTGTAATGATTGTTTTTCAGAAACTACTGGATTCCTCTGTTATCGCCTTGCTTCACGCTCTCACAAAAAGAAAATTCATGTTGGAAAACCGCTTCCATGCACTCAAAGAAGTTTCTCCCATGTTGGACGATTGGGATTTGGATGAGACAGAAGGAGTAGAAGATTTTATATCCGACATGGATGAGGCGGCATACCAAGACTTTCAAAATTTAAAACGAGAACTTTTCTCTATCAATCGATTGATCCATATTGGAAAGCAGATCAAAGAAGACAAGAAATCCCTTAAGCTTAGAGAGACTCTTGTTAAATTGAAAAAAGAAGGACATAAAAAATTCATTATCTTTACTCAGTTCAGAACTACTCAAGATTATCTTGTTGAAGTGCTTCATGATTTTAAAGTGATTAGTTTTCATGGTTCCCTCTCTGCCGATCAAAAAGAAGATGCGATTCTGGAATTTAAAGGTGACGGAGAGATACTAATCTGCACGGAAGCAGGTGGTGAAGGAAGGAATTTGCAATTTGCCAATATTCTTTTCAATTACGATCTACCGTGGAGTCCTTTAAAGATCGAACAGAGAATTGGTAGGATTCATAGATTTGGTCAAAAGGATAATGTTTATATCTTTAACTTTGCTTCCAAAGACACTGTAGCCGAAAGAATACTCGAAGTCCTTACTAACAAGATTCAACTTTTCGAAAACTCCATTGGAGCATCCGATGATCTTCTGGGAACGATAGAGGACGAGTTGGATTTTAATTCGAGTCTTATGAAATTCGTAACCGGACAGAAGACACAAGAAGAACTGGAACAAGAATTGGATATGCGAGTGGAGGTAGCGAAAAAGGGTTTTGAAAAACTCAATGGGCTAGTGACTCCCAGATTGATTGACTTTAATCTAAAAGATTACTATGATCATACTTTGGAAGAAAGGAAATACAACAATGAGCATTTGGAAGAATTTATCTTACAATTTTCCAAAACATTTCCCGGTGCATTGGGATTTCACATCAGTCGAGAATTGGATTCATCTCATGGAACAGTTCAAGGCGTACATTTATATTCTATCTTAAATTCTGAAAACAAAAAGAAACAAGGAACCTTTCATTCAGAACTCGCATTGGCGAATGATTCTCTTGAGTTTCTAGCCTTCGGTCATCCCATCATTGAAAAATGTGTAGAGCATGTTTTAAATTCCGATGAATCTTTTCGAACAAAAATCATCCATCATCCAAATCATCAAGGAAAGATCTATTTAATTTATTTGGTCGATATGAAGTTTAGTCTACAAAGAACAGAAATTCACTATGTATGCTATGACTCCAATAAAAAGTCAGTAACTTTCATGGAAGGATTTGCGGAAGAACTTAAAAATTTGACCCATGAAACAAGTTCAGAATCATCTAATTGGAAATATAAATTCTCGGAAGCCTTGGATACAATCAATCCTATCTTAGATGCTAGAATCGAAGAAAGAAAAGATAAACTAACACAAGAAACCAATACCCTATTCTTAAAAGAAGAATATAAAATACAAGCCAGCCATCAAAAAAATATCAGACAACTCGAAGAGAAGTTGATGAGACAAGAAGCGAGCTATAAATGGGAAGGTAAACCTGAAAACAAGGCTGTCATCAATCGAACCAAAAATGAAATTCTTCGTGCTAAAGAAGATTATGAAAGAGAGTTACAAAAAGTAAGATCCGGTTCGAAGATCAGACATAAGAAAAGATTGTTTCAGGTATATATTGTTGCTTAAATTATACAATTTAGAATTTTAAGGCGATTAATCTTTCTTAGGCTCTAAGAATTCTGCGATTGCGGCTTGGTAATTGGCAAGAGCATTGAAAAAATCATTTAGGGATTTCACCTCACGGATAGCAGCCTCTGCGGCTGTTTGTTCCCTTATATTTACAAATAACAGAGTAGAATCACCCAAATTAAACCTAGCCATCTCTAAATCTTGTAATTTTTTAGCTAGAATTAACTCCTTTTTAGCGACTTCAACTCTCTGGTAACTAGCACTTACTTCCGAAAGTGCATCTTGTACCTCGGTGGAAATCTTATCTTTGGCGAATTGTTCTTCTTGACTGATCTGAGCGATTCTTGCTTCTGCAGATCCTATTCGACCTCTCTGTCTTCTAGTCTCAATTGGTATATTTAAAACAACAGTTGCATCCAATTCAGGTCTTGATCGCGTTGGACTTCCTACACCTAAATCTTGTGAAGCGGCAACAACTAAATCTACCTGAGGTCTGAGATTATTTTGTTCCAATTGCCTGTCAACTGCAACTTTTTCCTTTCTGGATTGAAATTCTTTAACCTCAGGACGTCGCTTATAAGCTTGCTCGATCACTTTTCTCTGATCAGTTACTATTAGATTTTCATGAAAAGGGAATTTTTCAGGAAGAAGATCAGATGAAGGGAGAACCATTTTACCTGATGGTTCCCTTAAAAACAATGACAAATCGATTGCCGCTTTCTGCAATTCTCGTTCAGAAGAAATCAGCAATGCTTCCCTTTGAAGTATAACACGATCGTTTTCAGTATTTTCAATAGCAGGTAAATCTCCCAAATCTACCCTGTCGGATACCTGTTCTACCCTTTGTTTGGCGATATCCAAAAGATTCTTGTTTACTTTGAACTCTTGACCTGCGGCAACCCATTTCCAATATCTTTTGGTGGATTCTCGGATTACTTCTAATTTCAACTTTTGAATAGATAGATCTGCAATTACTCTATCGATATCCGCTTTCTTAAGATCTGCTCGATTCTTATCAATATCTCTATTTCTCATCAAAGGAACGATTGCCCCTGCTCTAACTTCTCCCAATTCATTTGTTGCTCGTTTTCCATCATATGAAGGAAAATTCCCTCTACCGGATCTATATCCTGCAAAAAAGGAGGTTCCGGCAAGCGGAGTTGGCTTTCGGATTACATTGTCCGAAGTGGCATTTTGGTAATAACCTGTTGGAGCCACTGAATTGATGGATTCAAAATTAGCATCAAAAGCACCTTGAGCGGCAAGGTATTCATATTCGGCAACAGTTAGCAACCTTTCGGCGGCTAGAATCAATGGATAAGATTTATCAACGGACTTAACAACATCTTCCAGTGTTAGTGTTTTTGATATATTTTGAGCTTCTATAAATAGATTAGGATCACCATAAGGGTTGGTGATTTTATTAGGAGTCAAATTTTTAACCTGTCCCAATAAAGTTAAAAGTGATCCTGATATAAAAAATATTACTAACCCTAAAACGAAAACTACATATGAAGGTTGGAGTTTCATTTTTTCTTGGAAGCTCCGTCGGGGAGACCTTGTCTTTCTTGAAGTAAAGGTTCGTCCATAGGTATCATAGGAGGAAAATCGTTAAAACGTCTCCATAATTCATATCCCAAGCTAACTCTGTTTAAAAATATCCAGCCTCTTACACGAACACCTTGTCTCAAATAACGAGAAGATGGCCATGGATCATCAGTCTTATCTTCGACTACCAAGATTCTAAAATAACCGGAACCATTGTCTGTAACGTCTACAAGAGTCACAACCCCTCCAAATGTTCCTACTGCAAATTCCGGCCAACCTGTGATTTGTAAAACGGGCCATCCTTGAAATTGCAATCGAACTTCTCTTCCTTCTGTTATCAATGGGATATCGTTTCCATTGATATAGAGTTCAACGGCACGTGTATTGGTTTCGGGGATAATAATACAAAGAATATCTCCTTCTTTGACTTGTTGACCATCAGGATTCACCAAAATACGAACAATTGTACCATCTCTTGGAGCAAATACTTCTTGATTCTGTTGCCTAGAAAGTCTTGCTTCCACTCTGGGAATTTCTTCTTCAATTCGTGCGATCTCAGACATTGTGCTGGCAAGTGTAGCCCTTGCATCATTGATAGCAGCAGAACCGTCCTCACCTGCTTTTGATTTGTCGGCATTTAGAGCTCTTTGCTCTTTTATTGCGGCATCCAATGCAGCTTTGGACCTATCTAAACCTGTTCTGGCATTTTCAAAATCCAATTCGGCAAGTTCAAAATTTCTCTTAGATGTCAGTCCTTTATCCCATAATTGTTTTTGACGACTGAGATTTAATCGAGCTGTTTTATCCTGAGCTACAGCCGCATCAACCGCTTGTTGAGCTCCTCGAACTCTATCTGACGCCATCATTTCTCGTGAGCCCGCCGCTGTAACTGCAGAAGTCTGGGAAGAACGCAATGAAATAATCCTAGAGCGAATAGATGATTCTCTTTCCTTAGTTGCGCGAAGTCTAGAATAGAGAGCTTCCCTCTCCTGGCGAATTCGAGCAAGAAATTCAGGATCGTTATCAGTAATATCTAGAATAGGATCCCCTTTTCGAACTTTAGATCCTTCCATTACATGCCATTTTACAACACGACCACTTATAGGAGCCTCAATCGATTGCTGTCTATCTAGTGGAGCATAGGCGACAATTCTTCCCATACCGACTGTGACCTGTTGCCATGGTACAAATATCAAAACAAAAATGAGCGTGAAAAATATAAAAACAAGAATATAGGCAAGAGAGGATGCAGGCCTTGAAGACTGAACCATTCTAAATGATGGAAGTTCTTCTTCCATAAAATGGACTTGCTTATTTGTTTTTGGAGATTTACTTTGTTGCATCATTTCTTTTTTCTCCCGGAACTTTTCACATTTTGAAGGTATTTGGCAGGTTGAGATCGAATTAGATGACTATCTTCCATAACATAAAATTCATCACTTCTCTGAATAATCTCGGGTGAATAAGTAACTACTACCAATGTCCATGGAGCATCTTTGGCAAATAAAATATCCAATATAGAGGCTAAATTCTTTGGATCTATACCTTCCAAGGCTTCATCAATAAGAATCAATCGTGGATTACCAAGTAAAGCTCTAGCTATAAGTAGTTGCTTCGCCTGAATACTATCTAAAGGAGCCCCATAGGTTGACAGTTCCGTATGTATACCATCATGTAAATTATTAATTGCTTCACTTAATCCCACTAAATTTAAAATCTCACGGATCCTTGAAGTTGAGATTTCCACTCTCCCAACTTTAAGATTATCCATAATAGTTCCCTCAAAGATTTCCGTTTCTCTAATTAAACAAATCTGCGATCTTAGTTCCGGCTTAGAGATTTCTCTAATATCCTCATCTGAAATTTCGACACTTCCATAATGAGGATTTCTATATCCACCCAAAAGATCGATCAAAGTTGTTGTGGCAAGAGCTGAACCACCTGTAACAACTATTTTCTTACCTCCTTGAACGTGAAAATTCAAGTTATGAAATATATCTCCGTATAAATCAGTATGATAGGTGATATCGGTAAGGGTGACATCAAGAGGTTGCTCACTCTTTTCCAAGACACCAAGTTTATTTTCTTCCAATGGAAGATCAGTTACGAATCCAATTTTATCCAATGCCGCAACAAAGGTATAGAAAGTCTCAAGATGCTTTCCAAATTTACTGAATTCATACAATACCTTTGCTACAATTAATTCTGCCGCAACTAATTGTCCAATCGTCAATTGTTTATTAATCACTAAATATCCACCTATACCTAAAACAATCGCACTCGCAATAGCTTGTAAGGCTAGAAGACCTATGATTTGTCGAAATAAGTATTTAAAGTGTTTTTTACGAGAATGGATATAACTTCGCGTCAATGTATCGGCTTTTTCTGTGGCAAAATACGATCCATATCTACTTTTGAAAGTATGCCTGTGCCTGGATATTTCCTGAAGCCATGCCCCAACATAATACTTATTCTTCGATACTTTGATTGCTGATTCTACGGCATGTCTACCAAGGTTCCGAGCAACTAAAAAATATGTTGAACCTAAAAGAATAACAGAAAAAACAAGAAAGATTGGGTGATAAAAGGCTATCAGTATCAGTCCTATTATCGAAGTCAGAACAATCTGTAAACCATCAACCAATAATGTAATTGTTGCCTTCTGAACAGTGGTAGTATCAAAAAATCGATTTACTATTTCAGGGGGATGATGGCCATCTAATGATTCTTCTTGAACAGATGGAAACCTAGAAGCAAAATCTGCAGATACTCTAACAAATATTCTTCGTTGTAATATCTCTGCTACATATGTCTGAATTGCCGTCATAGTCCCTGCAAATGATAGAAAGATAAAAACCAAAAACGTAAGAACAATAATTGGTTGTAACATGACACCAAAGGCAACCAAATTGACCAACGATGATGTTGCAATTGGGACAACCAAAGAAAGTATTCCCACAGCTATACCATATATAATCATAATCCAGATATCTTTTCTTTCAATTTTCAAGAGAGAATAGATTCTATCGATAGCATTTAATTTTTGAGATTTATTTCCATGATGACCCTGTGAACTTCCGGGTGAAATAGCATAACCTATCGGTGATATTGGTTCAGCAATCAACCATCGAATATATTGATTATCTGATTGAATACCTATTAAAGCCACTAATTTATCAATTGTGACCCAATATGGATCTGACTCCTCTCCCAAGAATTGTATCTTAAACTTGCCTCCGCGATATGAGGAAACAGATAACCATTCTACTTCAGTTTGAGGATTGGAACGAGATGGAACCAATGCAATCCAAGGTGAATTTGTAGATACATTCACTTCAACTTGAGTGAGAGGTTTCCTAACAACATGAATTTTCATTCCAAAGATAGGAGCTGTTTCTTTAATAACTTCGAATACAGATCCAAATTGACTTCTTGGATTGTGAAAACGAAAATCACCCAAAGCCTTATGCACTTCAGTATGATCATAACTCACTTCATTGGCTTCCGCTAAATACTCCAAGATCATTGTTATCTCTTGGTTTTCGTGAACTTCTCTTTCTGATAAACTGTGGGGGACGTATATAGTTTCCCTTCTACCCAAGAAGGGGAATTTCCAATTTGTTTTTGCCATATGTGAGTAAACCTAGGAAAACCTTATCAGTCTAACTATATAGACGGCATATATTGGGATTCTATTCTTAGATTTTTTAAAATGCGGTAATATTCAAGGAAAAAACAATGAAAAATCATTACATTCTATTAACTATCGCTTTATCGATTTTTGTTTCCAACATTTCTATTTACGCAAAGGATTGTTCTTACACATACGACGCAAAAAAAACACAGCTTGAGTGGACAGCATACAAATTCACAGAAAAGACCGGAGTAAAAGGAACTTTTGATCAAATCATCGTTCAAAAAGATAAAAAGAATGCGAGTTCTATCAACTCAGCAATGAAAGATTCTACTTTTAGAATCGCTTCTACTCATATCAATTCTGGGGTAAAAGATCGTGATGATAAAATCAGAAATTATTTTTTTGGTAACAATAAAAATACTAAATACTTGATTGGATCCTTTCCTGAAATTGATGATGGAACAAAAGGAAAAGCCAAAATGTCTCTTACTTTTAATGGTAAGACTAAATTAATCCCGGTAAAATATGAAATAATTAAAAATAAAGTCCAAGTTACAGGGTCATTGGATGTAAATGATTTTGAAATGGCTCCTGGAATTGCTAAACTCAATGAAGTCTGCAAAGAACTGCATATCGGGAAAGATGGTATAAGTAAACTTTGGTCCGAAGTTGATTTTGTGATAAATTCTGAATTTAAGATGAAATGTAAAAAATAGAAGACCTCAAAATGTAGGAGGTCTTCTATTAATACTTATTAAAGTTTAGGTAGAGGGTCTCCTAATATCATTCCATCTTCTTCTAAGTCACATGAAATTGATGGAGTCAAAAGCCTTAGATCATTGATAGCTGTAAATGATCCGGCTGTTATTGAACCTACTGTTAAAAGACCAAAAGTTTCAATTTCTTCAACGCATTCATCTACCGATTTTTTCAAATAGAACTTGCCGTCGTCTACAGATGCTAAATCAGCAGCAATTAAACTGAGAACATTCAATCTTGAGCTATAAAAATCGCTCAATGAAAATGAAACTCCAAATCGTGCCAATGCAGAATTAACAGAATTTAGCATTTTAGGGAGAATTTGTACGTTTTTCGGGGTTAAATAGCATAAAAAAACCCGGTTAGAGGTTTGAATCTCAACCGGGTTAGTATAATTGACCTATCTAAAGCAGGTTTATTTAAATATCTTAATCAAAACTCCTCCGTGTAATACGAAGAATTCAGCAAAAACCAAAGAAGTAATCGCCATAAGCTTGATCAAGATGTTGATTGCCGGACCGGAGGTATCCTTAAATGGATCTCCTACAGTATCACCAACAACTGCCGCTTTGTGGGCATCCGTTCCTTTCTTGCCAATTTTTTCGATATATTTTTTGGCATTGTCCCAAGCTCCCCCACTGTTAGCGGAAGAAATCGCAAGAACCACACCTGATACAAGGGCTCCCGCAAGCATACCGGCAAGAGATTTCACACCGAAAAGATATCCCATTAAGATAGGAGAAAGTAGAACCAAAAGCCCTGGGGCAATCATTTCTCTTAGTGATGCTTTGGTAGAAATGTCAACGCATTTGTCATACTCAGGCTTTGCAGTTCCTTCCATGAGACCCGGAATTTCTCTGAATTGTCTACGTACTTCCATTACCATATCCAATGCAGCTTTACCAACTGACTTCATAGTCATAGCGGAGAAAACAAAGGGAAGCATAGCCCCGAACAACAATCCACCAAATACCCACGGATCAAGAAGTTCGATATTTCTAAGAGATTCATCTTCAGCTCTCGCTCTGGTAATGAATGCTGCAAACAATGCTAGAGATGTTAGAGCTGCAGAACCAATGGCGAATCCTTTTCCAACAGCCGCAGTAGTATTTCCCGCAGCATCCAAGGTGTCCGTTCTATCTCGAACTTCTTTACCTAGCTCTGCCATCTCAGCAATACCACCCGCATTATCCGAAACCGGACCATACGCATCAATAGTAAGCCCAACAGCGATTGTAGAGATCATACCGATTGCGGCAATGGCAATCCCATACATACCGGCAACAATAGAAGAAACCACAATGGATACTACCAAGATCACAACAGGAATCACAGAAGATTTGTAACCTAAGGCAAGACCATAGATGATGTTAGTAGCGGCACCGGTTTCACAGGATTCCACAACTTCTCTTACCGGCTTATAAGTATGAGAAGTATAGATCTCAGTGATCCAACCGATTAGCATACCACCGAATAGACCCAGAAGAAGAGAGATATAAACATCCCACTTGGTAATTTCCTGTCCATCAATTACGAAACGATCTACCATAAAGTAATCTGTTACGAAATACATCAGCCCTGCTACGATGAAAGTGGAAATCCACAACTGCATCTTTAGAACTGTTTCCACATTTCCATCTTCTTTCAAACGAGCAAAGAAAGTAGTAACCAAAGAAGCCGGGATTCCAAACGCAGAAATGAGTACTGGATATAGAAGTGCCGCAGTGTTATCAGCTAGTGCCGCCGCTGTCGCACCAATCACAAGTGCCGCACAGGTTGCCTCAGCCGCCGAACCAAAAAGGTCAGCACCCATACCGGCAATATCACCTACGTTATCTCCAACGTTATCGGCAATGGTGGCAGGGTTTCTAGGGTCATCCTCAGGAATACCCTTTTCCACTTTACCAACCAAGTCGGCACCGACGTCTGCAGCCTTTGTATAGATACCACCGCCCACTCTACCGAATAGAGCAACAGAAGATCCACCTAATCCATAACCGGCAAGCGCTTCCATCAATAGATGAATTTCTACATTAGGATGAAGCCCGGTGAAAACCATAAATAGAATGATAAGTCCGAGAATAGCAAGACCAATCAATCCAAAACCCATTACAGCTCCGGAGTCGAAGGCAACCCTGAACGCCTTACCCATGCTAGTTTTAGCAGCTTGAGCAGTTCTGACATTTCCCATAGTAGCGATCTTCATTCCGATAAATCCGGAGATACAAGAGATGACCGCTCCCACTACGAAGGCTATAGCTGTATGGATCCCTTCGGAAAAATCTGTTTTAGGATTGTCCAAAAGAAGGAAAATCAAAACAGCCATGAAAGCGATGAATACAGAAATAACTTTGTATTCTCTCACCAAGAAAGCCATTGCTCCATCAGCAATCGCTGCGGAAATTTCTTTTAGCTTGACTGTCTGTGGAGTAGTGTCATCTACTCCTCCAACACGGATCGATACAACTCTGTATGTATAAAATACAGCTGTTAAAATCGCCAATACGGACATGGCGATTATGATAATCTCTGGAGACATGAATTACCTCTTTTTTTCTTTATTTAATGATTGCTTAGCACAATGTCTTGATTTTTTCCCTAAAATACCGAAATTCATTGTATGGGTAGGGCTCACTCGACAATAAAAAGGCATTTGAAAAAACTTTCTAGCATTTTTTCTCTTTTCCTTTTGATTTATAGCATTCCTGTATATTTATCGGCATCCCCTTCGCCCTACTCCTACGATATTTTATTGGACCAAGCAGTTACCAAAATGAAGGCTTTCGATTATGGAAGAGCATTGGATCGACTTGCCTTGGCAAAAGAAAAAGTAAAATCCCCTGATTATCGCTACCACTATATTTTGGGTGAAACCTATTTTCGAATGGGAAAGCATACCGAATCCATGAAGGCATTTGACAATTCCCTCCAATTGGAACCGGGTCAGACAGATCTACTTTTAAAAGTCGCAGAATTTCATGAGTCGGATCGAAGACCCCATCTTGCCTTAGGCTACTTACAGAAATACCTACGATTCATCCCCGATGACAAAACCATCACGTATCGTGCCGGAATTCTTGCCAGGCAATCCGGAAAGAATGAACTAGCCAATACCCTATTTCAAAATCTAGAATCGGATCCCACTTACCGGATGGAAAAAGATGCTATCATTGAATTGATCCGCAAAGATATACAAAGTAAAAAATGGAAAGAAGCTATCGAGAAGTCTCAAAAGTTCATTCTGTATTTCCCTCGGGAAGAAATCATCCATGAGTATCTTATCCTCGCAATGAGGGGAAACCTTTCCTCGGGGCAGGCAACACAATTTGCCATAGATAAAGCAGGAACTTCCACGGAGAAGGAATTGGAAAAGGCAATCATTGATTCTGCATCCGTGTTTTTCGAGAGTGCAAATTTTGCCGTGCGCTACGGCATCTTTCTACAAGAAAAGGAGAGAATGCTGGAAGCTCTTGCTGCTTTCCGAAGAGCCTTCTCCATTGCCTTGGTTCAAAATCAAGATCTGAAGAACCAAGCAGAAATATTTTTTCTGATTCGACAGACCTATTCTTTTCTAGACAGAGAGCACGATGCGAGAGCACTCAGCCAACTCGACACACTCATCCAAAATAACCAAGCTGATAATGAGGAAAATGTCAACCAAGCCTCCACAACCTACCCTAAAAATAGGGAAATCCTGGAATACGCTGTCAATTACTTTCGTCGAAATGGAAACCTCACCAAACAAAAGGAATTTGAAACAAAACTCCGCAACCGTGACCGAGAATTCGAAGAGAAGGAACTGATCTATGTGATCGGCCCCTTCTCTCGTGAAAAATTAGATTGATTCTGCTTCTAACTATGGTATTTTTTCTTATCCTCAATCAATGACTGAACCACCGAAGGATCGGCAAGAGTCGATATATCACCCAAGGAATCAAACTCACTGCATGCAATCTTCCGAAGGATTCTTCTCATGATTTTGCCCGACCTAGTCTTAGGTAAACCCGGAGCCCAATGGATCACATCGGGTCTTGCAATCTTTCCAATAATTTTCTCCACTGAAGCGATGAGTTCTTTCTTGAGATTGTCATTTGTGGCAATGCCTTGCTTTACTGTAACATAGGCATAGATTGCTTGCCCTTTGATATCATGGGGGAAACCAACCACTGCCGCTTCCGCAATAGACTTATGTTCCACCAATGCAGATTCCACTTCCGCTGAACCAATGCGATGACCAGATACATTTAGTACATCATCCACTCGCCCGGTGATCCAATAGTATCCATCCTTATCGCGCCTTGCCCCATCTCCCGTGAAGTAGTATCCCGGAAATTGAGAAAAGTATGCGTCAAAAAATCTCTTCTTATCCCCGTAAACTCCTCGCATCATGGATGGCCAAGGTGAGCGAAAGCAAAGGTTACCGGAAATCTCACCCTTAGCGATAATTTCCTTACCATCGTTATCTACCAGAACGGGATCTATACCGAAGAAAGGAAATGTTGCCGATCCCGGCTTTGTGTTGATTGCTCCGGGAATAGGGCTGATAATAATGGAACCGGTTTCTGTCTGCCAGTAGGTATCTACGATGGGACATTTTTCTTTTCCAATATTTTTATGATACCATTCCCAAGCTTCCGGATTGATGGGCTCACCCACAGTTCCCAGCAATCGAAGAGAAGCGAGAGAACGTTTTTTGATTGGATCCAATCCTTCCCGTGCCAATGCTCGAATAGCCGTAGGCGCAGTATAAAATACATTCACTGAATATTTATCGATCACATCCCAGAATCGTCCTGCATCCGGATAAGTAGGAACTCCTTCAAACATCACAGAAGTGGCTCCGTTGGAAAGTGGTCCATAGAGAATATAGCTATGTCCGGTTATCCATCCGATATCGGCAGTACACCAATACGTATCATTCGGTTTATGGTCAAATACATAGTTGAAGGTGAGATTTGCCCCAAGAAGATAGCCACCGGTTGTGTGCAAAACTCCCTTCGGCTTGCCGGTGGATCCAGATGTATAGAGAATGAAAAGTGGATCTTCTGCGTCCATTTCTACAGGTGGGCAATGCGTAGTGATTGCAGGGTCTTTCATGAGTAGATGCCACCAATGATCCCTTCCCTCTTTCCAGTTCAGATTGGTCTCATCACCTGTTCTTCTTACCACAACCACATCTTTAATCTTAATTTTAGTTCGTTGGAGCGCTGTATCAATATTTTTCTTAAGATCGATATTTCTTCCACCGCGGTATCCCCCATCGGATGTGATGACAATACTGGGCTTGGAATCTTCCATTCTTCCCTGCAGTGCCTCCGGTGAAAAACCCCCAAAGACAACCGAATGAATAGCACCAATACGCGTACAAGCAAGACAAGCTATAGCAAGTTCAGGAATCATGGGCAGGTAGATCAAAACCCGATCTCCTTTTTTCACCCCCAACTTCTTCATCACATTCGAAAATTTCGTAACTTCCCGATAAAGATCATAATACGTCAGTGTCTTGGACTCATCAGGTTGGTCCCCTTCCCAGATGAGTGCGGCTTTGTTTTTAAGAGGGCTATCTAGATGACGATCAATACAATTGTAGGATACATTGAGTTTTCCACCTTCGAACCATTTGACTTGACCATTCTTGAAATCATGAGAGAGAACATTTTTCCATTTTTTAAACCAAGTCAAACGCTCCGCTTGCTTGGCCCAAAATTTCTTTGGGTTCTCGATGGACTGTTTGTAAAGCTCTTTGTACTCTTTAGTTGTAAGATTGGATTGTTTAGTAAATTCCTTGGAAGGGGATATAACTCTTTCTTTTGCCTTGCTCATGCATCTCTCTCCTCTACCTGGATGTAAACATAGGAATAGGTGAATTTTGTATCAGTGACGAAGTAAAAGATCCCATGAAAAATTCTTTGATTCCACCTGTTCCATAAACACCCATCACCAATAGGGAAGGGGTATGATTTTTAATATAACCCAACACAGGTTCCCATGGTGTGTCCGCCGCTTGGATGGGCTTCTCAATGGAGTTTACCTTGTGCTTGGCTAGATATTTACTTACGTTAGCTGTATTTTTTTCAGCTTTTGCCAATTCACTGGCAACGGATATAATTGTAATTTTAGTATAGTTCTTGGCAAGTCCCAAAAGCGTGAACATTTGAATTGCCTTCATTGAAGCCGGAGAGCCATCGGTTGCAATCACTGCTTCATCAAAATTCACAGCCGGGATTTCTTCGGGCATCAAGATTACAGGTCGAAAGGATGAGTGAGTCACTTTGGAAAAAGTATCGCAATTCTCTCTTTGAGTTGCATATTTAAAATAAGTTTTCTTTCCCAAAACCAAAAGATCGTTATGAGCAAGCTCGTTGATGATTTCTTCGTCTGGATGACCTGATTTTCGAACAAAATTTGCATTTGCCTTTTTCTCTTTGCACTTGGATTCAAATTTTTCTTTCAGTTCATCAGCTGTATCGAAGGCTTCTTTGAGGACAGTTTCTTTTGCACGATCGGCAAATCCGGATGCACCTAGCGGCTTGGCTTGGGTTTGGGTAAGTGTAGGTTCATCAACAATTACCAAGCCTTCCAAAAGTGTTTGAGTTTTAGCGGATAATGTTGTACTAAGTTCCAATCCTGAATCTGTGAAGGAACTCTTGTCCATGGGAAGTAAAATGCTACCGATCATTGCAAACCTCTATAGACTCATATTTGAAGAAATCAATACTTTGTCCACTGAGAAATTAGTTTTCCTTTTCACCCGGAATCAAATTTATTTTCCAAGAAATTGTGTTGAATTGGTAGCTTAGTCGGAAATTGTATAAAGGGGATTCAAAACTCCAGGGTTGGCAAATGATGAAAATAAAATTAGGCATGGATATTCGAATGATTCGCCATTCTGGAATTGGAGTTCGAATCCAGAACATTTTGAAACATTGGCAAGACCACCCCGATATAGAACTCTACCTTTTTGGCAACCCGGATCACCTCAAAGATAATGGCCTTGTCTTTCCCTCTCACAGAGAATTCATTCCGTATCATGCCGGTATCTATAGTTTATCGGAAATGAAGGGTCATCCCAGAATGAAAGAAATGGATGTCCTGGACATTCCCCATTTCAATGCCCCTTTGCTTTACTTAAAAAAATGCATAGTCACCGTTCACGACCTCATCCCCTGGGTTATGAGAGAATTTCACTCTTCCTTAGCCAAACGAATCTACCTTCGCTTAGTTCTCGGGCTTCTCTTCCAAAGGGCAAAATCCATAATCACAGTCTCAGAATTCACCAAACAAGACATTTTAAACGAATTCCCCAATACTACTCTTCCCATTAAAGTAATCTACAATGGAATCGACCATGAGCTCTACCAACCACAACCCGAAAAGAGAATACTCGAATTTCGAACAAAATACAACCTTCCCAAAGAATATCTCCTAACAGTGGGTATTGGAAAAGGTCATAAAAACCAAGAATTTCTCTTGGGTGCACTCAGCCATTTTTGGAAGGCAAATCCTAATACTCCTCCCTTGGTTCTCGCAGGCTCCGGAGGCAAAATTCCCGATTACTTACAAGATATCTACTCGAAATGGAAAGAAAAAATCCACATACTCCCTCGAATCCCTGATGAAGAAATGCCCTTGATGTACCAATCTGCACTGTTACTTGTTTATCCATCTCTCTACGAAGGCTTTGGATTCCCTGTGTTAGAAGCCTCTGCAATGGGAACGCTAGTGCTTTCTTCAAACGCATCGGTTCTTCCTGAAGTATTAGGGGAGGGTGCAATCTTTTTTGATCCAAGATCGATGGATGATTTTCATGAGAAACTTGTCTTAGCCTTGAACTTCTCGAAAGCTCAAAATAATGATTTCAGAAAAAAAGCAATGCAACAATCAAATAAATTTCAATGGAACGAAACCGTCTCCCAACTACAAAAAACAATTCTTAGGATATGAATTTTCCATTCTCTAGAATTTTAAAATTCCATCGCTTACATAAGAACCTCTCCTAAAATCATTTTTTTTTCACACAAATACTCTAAGCATCCAAAGGGTTTAAACTAATTTTTCCACCCTTCTTCCCACACCTCTCCCTCTCTGCGCCCTCTGCGTGCTCTGCGAGAGATTTCTATTTTCAAAAAAACATTGACAGAAAACAATACCATACCCCCTATGGTATATATAAAGAAAAAAGGAGTTTGTATGAACTACTCAAAAAACAAATGGATTGTTTACATGATTTCAACTATCCTACTTTTTCTGCCCAATTTCTATCTTTTTTCACAAGATAATGATGAAATTGAGGGAAAAGAGGCAACACAAGGAACAGAAAATCTAATTGATGCTGCAAAATCGAATACAGTATCGTTTAAAGATCTTTCGCTTTCTATACAGAAACACTCTTTTCAGATTCAGGCTTTGGAAAAAGAAGCGGCTTCTGCAAAGACCGGTAAAGAAAGAACGGCGCGACATTGGCATCCTAGGGTGTATTTGGAGGGAAGGGCATTTGCCACAAATGATCCGGCGGTGAACTTTTTCTCTATATTGGGACAGAGGGAAGCCAGGCAGATGGATTTTTCCACAGCAAGTAACCGAAATCAGATTGGTAATTTCTTGGATACCAACAACCAACCTTATACAAATCTGAATTCCCAAAACATGAACCTATTTGCCCCGGACAATCTAAACTATCCCGGAACCAATGTTTACCAAAGAGGAACTGTTGGGGTGGATCTTCCTCTCTATGAAGGTGGGGCAAAATCCAGCGTAGCACAATCTTACGAACATGTATCTCGTGGTAAGAGTTTGGAAAAGAAAGCTGTTATTTTAAGTGAATATTCATCCACAGCGGGACTCTATGCTCAGTTGATTTTTCTAGATGAGTATAAAAAGAAGATAGCCAATCTAAAAAGCCAAGTCCAAGGAATTTTGAATCGATACCAAGTCGGAGCAAGAACCAATCCTGTCGGATACTCGGGACTTCTGGGCCTCAAATCCGTAAAAAATCGATTGGAAGGATTGGAAACAGAAGCTAATACCAGAGAAGAATCTATTAGAGATTATTTGGTCACAATGGCGGAGGATTTGGAGAAAGACTGGGTTACTGAATTGGAACCTGTTCCGAACTTTTTGAATAAACATCTTCCGGCACCTAATGAAAATCAATCGGGAACTTTGCAGGCAACTACAATTTCCTACCAAGCTCAAGCGATGCAAGAATACGCAGAATCAGCAGGTAGAGCCGCAGAAGCGGAAAAGGCTAAATTTCTACCAAGAGCAGGGGTATTCGGCGAATCCAATCTATACAGTGGTTCTAGAAATACGGCGACAGCATACAATGTCGGATTCTATGTTCAGATGAGTCTCTACAACGGAGAGGACATAGGAAGCTATGAAGAAGCTCGTCTCAAAGGAGAAGCTGCTAAAGAAAAAGCGTTGGATCAAATTCGTAAAGAATCCGCTAAGAAAAAGGAACTCTTGGCAATGGAAAGAGCTCTTACGAAACAACTCACTCTTTTGGAGAATAGTACTAAACTAATGGAAGAGCAAGTGACTAACTCACGAAGACTATTTACCAATGGTTCCATCAATGCGATTCAAATGTCTGAGATTTTATCCAGATCTGCTGATCTATTGATTGAAAAAGCAAATGCCAATCGTGAATACATATTGGTACGTAGCCAGTTATATACACTATTTAGTAACTAATTAATATTAGATGAATACTAAATAGTAAATGAAGAATTTTCGTTATGGAAACTGCTAACGAGCGAGATTAGATTAAACAAGTGAGGAAATTATGAAATCTATAGTTAAAGAAGAAGATAAGGGGTTTGCCGGAAAATTAGCAGAGAAATTTGTTAATTCCAAATTAACTCCTGTGATTATTTTCGGGTCATTGCTTTTAGGATTGATGTCCGTCTATTTTACACCCAAAGAAGAAGAACCTCAGATATCGGTTCCTATGATTGATATTTTTGTTCCGGCACCTGGATTTGAACCGGAAGAGGTAGAAAGAAAAGTTACAGAACCTATCGAAAGGGCTGTCTGGGGATTGGATGGAGTAGAGTATGTATACTCCTCCAGTTCACCACATTTTAGCGTGATAACCGTTCGATTTGAGGTAGGTTTGGAAGTAGAACCATCTCTGGTAAAAGTCCACCATAAAATCATGGAAATCATGAGAACTCTACCGGACAATGTGCACCAACCAAAGATTACATCACATACGATAGATGATGTTCCTTTTTTGACCTTAACATTTAGTTCGGATCAGTCAGATGACTACCGTCTTAGAACCATGATTGCTCCTCTTGCTAGGGAACTTTCATCCACTCCGGATCTGAGTAAGATCGAATTATTAGGGGGAAGAAAGAGAGCCATTCGGGTTCAAGTAAACTCCCAGAGATCCTCACAATTTGGTATTGGGATGTTGGAAATTGCAGAAGCTCTCAAGAAAAATGATGTAGGCATACCTGCAGGAAAAAACTGGGACGACACAAACCTGATGGATGTAGAGGTAGAGGGTAGAGTATCTTCAGCAGAAGATGTTCGTAACATTCCTCTAGCCCAGAGAGCAGGAAGAATCATTCGCATTCGAGATGTTGCCGATGTGATCGATGGACCCGAAGAGAGAAACAAAATATCTGTTCTATTCGACAAGTTGATTGGTGGAGAAGAAAGATCGGCTGTGTCGGTTGTATTTGCCAAGAGAAAGGGAACCAATGTTGTGCCTTTGGCGGCAGATTTGATTGAGAGAGCTGAGCTATTCTCCGGATCTTTACCGGAAGATATTAAACTTTCTGTGGTCCGAGACTATGGATCCACTGCGGGTGATAAGTCAATGGAATTGATTGAACACCTAATGATCGCAACTTTTTCTGTAGCCGCATTGATTGCCCTTTGGATGGGATGGAGAGCAAGTGCCGTTGTGTCCATAGCCATTCCTGTTACTTTGGCACTTACTCTAGCCATTTATTATTTCATGGGTTACACCTTGAACAGAGTAACTCTTTTTGCTTTAATATTCTCCATAGGTATCCTGGTAGATGATGCCATTGTTGTAGTGGAAAATATTGAAAGGCATTTAAAAACCTATCCAAAGCGAAGTCTTTTACAGTGCACAATGTCCGGTGTCGCAGAAGTGGGAAATCCAACCATACTGGCAACATTCACAGTAATTGCCGCAATCTTGCCTATGGCTTTCGTTCGCGGACTCATGGGTCCTTATATGAAACCCATACCTGTGGGTGCCTCTCTCGCGATGATCCTTTCTCTTTTTGTTGCCTTCACGGTTACTCCATGGGCGGCGAATCGTTTATTGAAAAAAGAGCATGGTGAAGAATTCGAACCGGGAGAAGATCCGGAACACAAACAATCTTTCTTGGATAGAATCTATGTGAGAATTGTAGATGGTTTATTGACATCAAAAAAACAAGCAATGGCTTTTGCAGGATTGGTTGTTGTTCTACTTTTAGCTTCCTTTGCCTTAGTAGCTACTAAAGCTGTTAAAGTAAAGATGTTGCCATTCGATAACAAGAATGAATTTCAAGTCTTATTGGATTTTCCAACTAATATGAATATGACTGACTCTGTTGAACTTACAAAAGAATTGAGTCGTAAAATTTTGGAAAATGAAAACATTGAAAAGATTCAGATTCACTCAGGAGAGGGCGCACCTTTCTCTTTTTCGGGCATGGTAAAACACACCTTCCTCAGAAACAGAGAATATATGGTGGATCTTCAAATCGTGATAGTTGACAAATCCAAAAGATCTCAATCCAGTCACGAAATTATTGAATCCCTTCGACCTATGATTGGTGAGTTTTCTATGAAACACAAAACAGTTTCAAAGATTTTGGAAATTCCTCCGGGTCCCCCTGTCATGGCTACTATGATTGCGGAAGTATATGGTCCGGATCGTGAAACAAGAAGAAGGGTAGCTAGAGAGATCGAAGAGATATTTCAAAATGAACCATCGGTTGTTGATCTTGATACCTCAATGAGACCGGGTAGAGAGAGATTGATATATAGATACGATCACTCCCAAGGAGGAAGATCAGGTGCTAGAGGAGACATGGTTGCATACACAGGCAAGTATCTCTTCTCTGAGAATTCTCTTTTCACCCTAAAGGAAGCGACTCATCCCGAAGAAATTTTCGTAGAGTTGGGATTCGATCCGAAGCAAAGATCTTCGACTAACCCTTTCCGAGGACAGACCATACCTTCCTTTGAATCCGGATTCGTGAATGTAGATTCGGTTTTAGGTAAACCGGAAAAAGTCTCTAACGAAACTCTTTATAGAAAAAATCTAAAACCAGTTGAATACATTTTCAGTGAATTCACAGGCGCAGAAGAAGCTCCCGTATATGGTATGTTAAAACTTGCACCTCATATCAAATACGAAACTCAGACTGCAGATGTTCCTTGGAATACAACAGAACCTGTAATCAAATGGGATGGCGAGTGGTTTATAACCTATGAAGTATTCCGAGATCTAGGGGGAGCCTTTGCTGTGGTAATGGTTCTGATCTATGTATTAGTTCTTGGATGGTTTAGAAGCTATGCAGTTCCTCTGATCATTATGATTCCGATACCAATTTCATTGATTGGAATTCTACCGGGTCATGCACTCCTAGGATCCTACTTCACGGCAACATCCATGATAGGCTTCATTGCAGGGGCAGGGATTATAGTCCGTAACTCCATCATATTGGTGGATTTCATCGAACTCGAGATCAAGAAAAACATCCCGGTCAAGACTGCAGTAGTGAATGCCGGTGTGATTCGATTTCGACCTATGCTCCTTACTGCCGCGGCAGTTGTAGCTGGAGCCTTTATCATGCTTTTCGACCCAATCTTCAATGGACTAGCCATCTCGTTGATGTTTGGTGAAGTAGCGGCGACCTTACTCAGTCGATTCGCTGTCCCTGTTTTATACTACTGGTTTCTTGGTGATAGCCGCTGGAAGGCACTCGCTACCGACTCCGAATAAATAAGACAATCCATTTTCATTTGCCAACCCTCTTACTACGGGACACTCATCCTCGACTCGGTGGCCAGCTCGGAACGCCAAAAGTCTGCGGTGAGTGCCCCTCCGTTACATATACATATAAAACAAAAATCTGCTAAATAACTAGAAAACCTACCTTTCTTCCAACCTCTGCGCCCTCAGCGAGCTCTGCGAGAGTCTTTCTTTCAATATTCCCACCTCTGCGGGCTCTGCGAGAGATCTTCTATCTTCTTTCTTATCTTCTACTACTCCAGGTCTTTTCTTCTATACACCTTCTTATAAAATCTACGACCATCCACTCGAATATCCTCAATAATTTTAACGATACTGTATTCTGAAATCCCATACTTCTCCATGACTTCATGGTTTAACGATACCATCCCCGATGTATAAAAGCGAATCAATGATTCTTTTCCTCTTACGGATTCAGGAAGAAGACTCTGAACGGTAGCAACAAAATCTTCATGTTTTAGGTAGAGTCCCTTGGAAAATTCTCTAAGTGGTGCCGCTCCATGATCAGCTGTTAGCACCAAAACAAATTTATCTCCCCACTCTTCTTTCATCATATCTAAAATTAAACCCACTTGGCGGTCTGTTTCTTCGAGAACCAAGCGTGCTTCTTCACTTTCCCAACCATGGGCATGTCCCACAGCGTCTGTTGCTTTGAGAGTAAGATACAATAAATCAGTTTCACCGTCTTGGGATAAACCTTTCTCAATCAATTCTTTACGAACAGTTTCTCGAAACAACTCACCTTCCAATCGAGCTTGGGTCGGTGTCGCAACTGTATTATAAAATTTTTTACTAAAGAAGGATGTGTCCAATTTTTCATCCGGCTTCCACCAAGGTTTGTCATTGTATTTCAAATTGTAGTCTCTCAGTTTATAGCTAGAGACCGTGCCGGGAACTTGGTAAAATTCAGGATTGGTTTCCCAGGACATAGTATCCTTATTCACCCAATAGACAATATCTTTGTCTGGTTTGGAATTGATATTTTGGTAATCAGATTGAAATGCCGCTCCATGACCAGCCATTCCCACAGAAGCTCTCACCGCATAGCATTGACTGATAATCACAGGTTTATTCTCTCGAAAAGCATCCCACACATCAGCTAGAGAATGTGTTTTTAGTTCGGTGGGATCCACATAGCTTCCTTTTCGAATTGCCTTTTCTGTTTCAAATAGCTTCTTTTCAATTATATTTATCTTAGTACCATCAGATTCTATATAAGTTCTACTATTGGCAATGACACCATGTTCTCTGGGAAAGGCACCGGTTCCAATCGCAACATGACCTACACCGGTATGTGCATCCAAATGTCCCACTTGAGCATTGGGAAAATAGGCACTCTCATTCATAAGTCTTTTTATATTAGGATAAGAATTAGGATGAGCATTATAAAGCTCCAGTCCTCCTTGGTCAATTACAATTGTGAGAATAGCTTCCGGTCTATATTGAGTCTTTTCTTGGATAATGGGTAGTGGGTTTAACTTAGCTCCATTGGGAGTGGGAGAACCAATTATTTTTGCAATGGTAGGTACAATATGTTGCTGGAAAATTATGTCTTGATAGATTCCAGGTTGAATAAATTTAGATCCATAGAAAAGAATTGGAATGCTACTATCGTATTCATAATTTGTAAAATGACTCGTGCCTTCGGTTTCTACATAAACAGTATTTCCTTCGATACGAATTCTATCAGCATATTCCTTTTTAAAATCTTCCCAATTTTTTCCGTATCTCTTAACTTGTTTTTTTAACGCATCCAAGTTATAGGTTGTAGTTTTGGTTTTTGCCAACCACTTCTCATCGATTATAGAATAGGGTTCTCCTACCAAAACCAGATCCACACCTTCTACTAGAGATCGCTTCGCGGCTTCTAGATATTGAATATCTTGGGATGTTTTTTTACATCCGGTGGAGAATATAAATAAAATTGCAGTGAAAAATGAAAGAAAGATTAAATGTAACTTCATGAATTCATAGATTCGATTGATTTACGAATCTAGCAAGTCAAATTCCTATTGTATTTTTTTCAAATTTATTAAATTTAATCAACTGCCTGAGAGAAAATCCTTCGACTTGTAACATACCTTTCCTTCCACCATTTAGAATCCAAACTTTGAATCACAACTCCGCGTGTTGAAGAAGCATGAGAGAAGTCACGATTCTTCATTACCAATCCCACATGAGTGATTTTAGTCTGATTGGGCGAGGCAGAAAAAAATACCAAATCTCCCGCTTGCATATTTCTATTCTGAACAAGAGATCCTAAACTAGCTTGGGGAGTAGCTCTTCTTGGAACAAATCCCTTGGGAACTCCAATTTTAGGATCTATCAATACATGCAAGGTAAAACCCGAACAATCAACTCCTGCTTTTGTATTTCCACCAAACTTATACCTAGTTCCTATCCAACCGTTGACAACTGTGTACAAACTAGCTGTGGATAAACGTTTCCATCTTTCTCCTTGATTGAGAGTAGGAGTCGTTCCTGCTGTGGGAGGTTTAACTGTAGGTTGTTGTGTAATAGGGGGCTTTGTAGTTTGAGTTGGTTGTGTTGTCGATTGAATTGGTTCAATTCCTATATCTTCAGGTCTAACCTGAGGTCTCCTTCTGACTTCTAATCTTCCATATTCTTCAAACAAGGGATCTAAATTTCTAGAACTAAGCTTGAGATTTTCAGTGACTTTATCCCCTTTGGATGCTTTTAATATTATTGCGTCTTGGTTTAATTTTTGAATAGAGTTGATGTTCTTTTGATTTTTAAAATTTTGACTGAGTTTAGAAATTAAATCTTCACTTGCCTTTTGAGAAAGTTTGGAAAATTTAGGATTCATATTATGGATTAATAAATCAAAGTATTCCTTAGTATCTATATTTTCTTGTCTGGAAAGAATCAACAATCTACCTGCAACCAATACGGAAAGTGCTTCCCATCGATTATCCAATCCTCGACCAATAAAATCATCTCTATACATTTCCGGGAGATTAGCTTCTTCAGCCTCACGCATGAACCTAGATAGGTATAAAAATTCTTCTTTACTTCCTGCAAAATTTGCAACTAAAGGAAGTAGTTCTTCATTGCTTTCGAATGGAATTCCGGCTCTTGCCGACTCGTCCAAATACTCAACAGATCTAGCAAATTGCTTGGGAGAAAAACCTTCCATCTGAGACCAAGGAAGAAGATTTTTTACCAAAAGTTGAACTTCTTTGCTATTGGCACGGGAACCTAAAGACTTTCGAATCTCATTTTGGATCAAAAGTTGTGATTGCCTGTCGTAGTCGTCTTTCAGTAGGGAAGCAATATCTTGGCTTCGAACCGGATGAACCGTAAATAGGAAAATTATAGATAATAAGAAGACATTTTTCATACTAAAATCATACTTTTTTGATTTATATAATGTCAAATCTTATATTTTTGTAGAATATCAAAATTTAAAATCTTGCTAATTAACAACTTGTAAGAAAGATTAAAATTTAATTAAAAATTCTTATTTAGAGGAAGAATATGACCTTAAAAGTTTACGAATACAAAGGCTGCGGAACTTGCCGTAAAGCTCTTAAATTTCTAGATGAAAAAAAAGTTTCTTATGAAAAAATTGCAATTAGAGAAAAGCCACCAACTAAAGCTGAATTAAAAAAGATGTTAAAATACTATGACGGAGATTCGAAAAGATTATTCAACACATCCGGTGGAGATTATAAGGAATTAGGATTGAAGGACAAGTTATCGACAATGACCATTGACAAGCAAATAGAACTGTTATCATCAAATGGTAACTTGGTAAAAAGACCTTTTATTTTAGGCGATGGGTGGGGACTTGTTGGGTTCAAAGAAGACGAATGGAAAATTAAAATATCTTGATTAACAATCCTCTTCATGATAGCAAGAAGTTTCAAGCACTGATCATTCAAGTTAGTTATGATTTTCTGAGTGCTGATTCACAAAATATCGACTATAAAATAAATCGCATGCTTCAAATGATAGGTGAATTTTTTGAAGTTGATAGAAGTTATCTTTTTTTTACAAATGAAAATTTTACCCATATGACCAACACTCATGAATGGTGTTCTGATAATATCCATTCCGTAAAGGATATTAATCAAAATTTGGATTTCACTAAATTTCCTTATTGGAATTCCATAATGCATGATTGTATAGCGCAAAATAAACCTTTTTTAATAGCCTCTGTCGACGCTCTTCCCATTGAGGCTGAATTAGAAAAGCAATCATTGAATGAACAAAATGTCAAAACTCTATTCATTATTCCAATTACTAAAAACAATAAAGCGTATGGATTTTTTGGTTTTGACTCTGTAAAGCAAGAAAAAATTTGGGATCCGTCTCAAATCTCATTACTAAGCGTAATCGGAAATATAATATCTGTTGTATTAGAAAAAATTCAATCGGAAAAAGCTTTAATTGAAGCTAGAAAAATTGCTGAAATCGCAAACAATGCAAAGTCATTATTTCTTGCCAACATGAGTCATGAAATTCGAACTCCATTAAACAGTATAATTGGATTTACCAATTTATTAAAGGAAACCAATTTAGATGAAAAACAATTGAATTATGTGAATTATGCCAACAATTCTGCAGAACATCTCCAAAGCATTGTAAATGATATCTTAGACTTTTCCAAAGTGGAAGCAGGTAAGATGGAACTGGATATACAGAACATTGATATTTTAAGTATATTTTCAGATTTGATTGCAATAAGCAGGCTAGAAGCAGAAAGGAAAGGACTAAAAATAAATTTCAAGCATGATCCGAATCTACCTAAATTTGTTTATGTTGATCCTTTTCGAATCAAACAAATACTCATCAATCTTATTTCAAATGCTATTAAATTTACAGAAGTTGGACATATTGATTTAGAGCTTAAATTTGAAGATATCAATTCAGAAGAAAATATCGGTAACTATCTTTTCTCCATAAAAGATACCGGAATAGGAATTTCACCCGAAAAGCAGAAACGTCTATTTAAATTATTTTCCCAAGCAGACGCTTCAACGACCAGAAAGTATGGGGGAACCGGGCTTGGATTAATCATTTCCAATAAACTTGCTGAACTAATGAATTCAGCAATCATTGTTAGTAGTGAAGAAGGAAAAGGTTCCACTTTTTATTTTTCATTGAAAGCCAATTACAAAAATAAAGATTTCTCAGATACTCCAGACCCGAATGCACTTAAGGCTCAGAAAGTTATTAGTAATAATATTGGTTTATTGACCATTATTCGAAAGACTATCTTGATTGTGGAAGATGTCGAAGTAAACCTTATTTTACTTAAAACAGTTCTAAAGAAAATTGTTCCGCAATCAATCATTTTGGAAGCCAAGAATGGAAAAGAAGCAGTTGATATATACCAAGAATCCAAACCGGACTTAATCATTATGGACATTCAAATGCCTATTATGGACGGATATGAAGCAACTTCTGAAATTCGGAGAATTGAGAAATCTATCAACATTGACTCAATTGGTTTTACTCCTATAGTAGCTCTTACGGCAGGAGCGCTGGTAGAAGAGAGAGAGAAAGCTTTAAAGAATGGTATGAATGATTTCTGTACAAAACCGGTTCGAAAGAATGAAATTCTAACTATTTTGGCAAAATATTTAATCTAGACTGATTAAATCAAAACCTTTCCCTTCTCGAACCACTTCCATATCATCATTTGTGAAATCTAAGATGGTTGACATTTCTACTTGAACCAATCCGCCATCAACAATTCCTTCTACCTGATTGCCATAGATATCTTCCAATTCATCAATGTCTGTAAGATATTCATCATTTGTGAGAACTGAAGTAGAAGTGAGCGGTGCATTGTGAACGGAAAGTAATTCTTGCAAATAAATATGATCCGGATAACGAATTCCAATATGCCTGTTTTTATGGTGGGCAACGCAGGGCTTAGGCAGTGATTTATTTGCTTTTAGAATAAAAGTGTAAGGTCCGGGAGAAAGTTTCTTCATCAAACGATAAGCCGGATTAGGTAGATACTCAATAAACTGAGAAGCCATAGAAATGTCTTTACATAACAAGGAAAGAGGTTTGTTCTTGGGCATATCTTTCAATTTATATAACTTTTCCGTTCCGGTGCGACTATTGGCACAAGCCACCATTGCGTATACTGTGTCAGTTGGAAAAATATATACAGCCCCCGATTTCAAGTCCTCAGAAATCTGTTTTAATTTTCTAGCTTCCGGATTTTGAGGATGTAGATAAATTATCATTGAGCAGTGAGTCCACCATCAACAACTAAAATCTGTCCCGTCATATAGGACGATGCATCACTTGCGAGAAATAGTCCTGCACCTAAAAGATCATCCGGTCTTCCCATTCTTTTCATAGGAATTCCCGCTTGGACTTGCTCTTTGATAGAAGGACGATCTGTAATCATAGTAGTCATATCCGTTTCAATCAAACCCGGACAGATTGCATTCAATCGAAAACCATTCTTCACCCATTCTATTGCTAGTGCCTTGGTTAATGAAATCACAGCACCTTTTGTGCCGGAATATACAGAAGACAATGGTGTTCCTACCAAACCAAGAACCGAGGCAAAATTAATGATATTGCCACCGGACTTTCTCTGAACTTTATAATAGGCTTGGCATGCTCGAAACAATCCAATATAGTTTGTTTCTACTATCTTATAGATTTCCTCTTCCTTCATTCCGCCGGCGGGGGTATTGGAGGCGACACCAGCATTATTAATCAACACATCTATTTTTCCGGATTTATCATGGATGGATTGAATTACTGATCCAATGGCATGAGGATCTCTCATATCTGCAGAATGACCAATAATTCCTGAGTCTTTCATCCACTCTATTGATTCCGGTTTGGACCCTGTGCCATGAACAATTGCGCCCTCATCTCGAAATCCTTCGGCGATTCTCTTTCCTATACCACGACTCGCACCTGTTATAAGAACTATTTTGTCTTTCACATTTATATAACTCATTTCAATCTCCTATAGTAGCATCTAGTTCTATGTCTTTAGCCGGATAGCAATCCGATCTTTTGATCTGGCTCTCATCCAGAAGCTTTTCATAATCAATGACACCATCATCTTTTACAAGATCTCTTCTGATATAATGAGAACCACCCTCATAGTAATTGTAAATCTTGTCACAATCTTGCATGTCTTCATCAGCTATTTTTTTCTTACAGTCCAATGTAGCAATTATCGAAAGAAGGAAGATTCCTCGAATCAAAAGAGTCAAAATATTTCTAAGGCTTAGTTTCATTATTATTTACCGGTTATTTTGGTGCGTCCACCTTGTTCGGTTCTTGAGTATCTTGTTGCTCTTTTGGTTCTTTTGGTTCTCTCAGTTTAGACTTCAAAAAGGTATCGATTCTTTCCCGCTCTTTCTTGCGACCTTCTTCTTCGTTCACATGGGAGAGATTGTGGGATTCATCCCAGACTTTTCTATCTTCCAAGGTTAAATAATCTACATCTAAATAAATTTTTTCAGAAGCACCAGATTTAGTATTATTGGATGGAACTGATTCATCAGCTTTATCATTATTTTCAATATTACTTGCAAGTTCCTTCTTGCCTCGAATTACTCCCTCCAATAGTTCTATTGTTGCAAGTTGGTAGTATTTCAGAGCAAGTATGGGTCTTTTGGAATTGACCAAGAATTCCGCTTGTCTAAAGAATACTCCCGCTTCCTTGGCTTTTCTCTCTAGGTGAGGAAGCAAGTTTGGATTGGGATCATATTTTTCTCGGTTGGATTTTATTTCAATGATCTGCGTGTTTAGTTCACCGGTGTATTTGTCAAAATAAGCATTGTATACTTGGACAAAATCATTTGCCTGCTTATCCATATCGTTCAAGCCTTGCCGAAACAATCTACGGGAATCTCTATATCTTCCTCGGAGGAATGCAGTGTTCGCTTGGGAAAAAATCAATTGAGTTGATTTCCATTCTCCTTCTTTTCCCTGATTTAAATAGAGATTGACCATCTGACTTGAATTGGCATCGGCAAGCTTTTTCAATCTTTCTGTTTCTGTTTTTAAATCAATTGTTACATCACCCGTTTCATACTTTAACGGAGTTCCTTCTTCACCGGAATTGGAGTGATTCTCATTGGAATGAATTTCCATTATGGAAATGCCAACTATTAAAAAAATAGCAAGCAAAGAGAAGATGAATTTATGAATGCGGGATATAATATTTAAAATCACAGTTCTGATTATTTTTGGATTTGGAATCCTGTCAATTCAAATTATTTTGGTTTTATGATCATCTTGTGCTCGGCATCACCCAGAAGAAAAGAAATTTTAGAAAATCTCGGTTTGAAATTTGACATTTGCCCTGCTCAAATAGATGAAAATGAAATTCCGAATGAAAAACCTTTGGAATATTTAAAGAGAGTTTCCAGTGCAAAGGCATGGGAAGTAAGTAAATCTTGGGCAAGCAGTCAATCGCTAGAAAACAATAAGAACCAACTTGAAAATAAAACAAACAATCTCTTCATTGCCAGTGACACTATAGTTGTGTTCGAAGGTAGAATTCTCCATAAACCTGAAAACACCAAGCAAGCAGAAGAAATTCTATCCCTTCTTTCCGGCAAACAACATACCGTCTATTCCGGTTTAGCCCTATTGCAATCGGGAAATTTATTGTGGGATTATGATGAAACCTTGATTCAATTCAAATCTTGGGACTTACAAGAGATCAGGAATTATATAGAAATTGCAAAGCCATTTGACAAAGCCGGAGCCTATGGAATCCAAGATAGCAATTCGCCTGTGGAAAATTATAAGGGTTCTTATAGCAATGTGATGGGATTTCCAATTCGGAAGTTTCTGAAGTATAGAGATTTATGGATCAGGCAATAATGTCTAGCAACATACCGGGAGTGATAACTTGCTTGTGAGATTTTGCGTCGTTTTGGATGGATTGTGCTTTTAATCTATAATCACTGCTAAGTTTACTTTTGTCACTTTCCAATTGATTGGATTTGTAGATATCGGCGAAACGATTTTGATTATTTCCATTTCCCTGGGAAAAACTTCCTTGTCCTCCCCTTACCGGTGGAACAGCTTGGATAGGAGAGTAGTTGGGAGTGGAATAGGCATAGATAGACTCACCTGTTCGTCCGATTGATTGTACAGTTCCTGCGAAATCCATTTCAATTATATTATCGGATCTTTATTAGAAAAGTCAATGGCCAAAGAGAAAAAAAATATCGAATTTTCCAATTTTATAGAGTTCCGTGACTCTAAACCGGAAGTTTTGCCCAAGATCCTTTGCTTTATTTCCCAAGACTCTTTCGAGTTCGAACAAGTTGTAGACTACTACCGAGAGCAGATGAAATTAATGGGGGAGGCATTCGAGGGGATTGTTTTCACGGGGGAATCCGGGGAAGTGGATAGTTTTTTTTCTCATGTATTTACACCGGATATGTTCTTCCCTACAAAACTCCTAATCATCAAATCCGGAATTCAATTCTTCAAGCCTTTCTTCAGTGCCGCAAGTAAGAAGCCCAATGATTTATTTCAAAATTTTACCCACCAGTTACCACAGTTTTCAGACAAGGTATATATCGTTTTCCACTACGACAATTGGGAGATGCCTGCAGGGGTCAAAAAGCTTTTCAACAACGAACTTACAGTCATCCATAGCAAAAATTTCTATTCCAACCAAACAAGGCAAAATCTAGAACGTCTCCTTAGACAAGACGAGTTGACCATGTCCACGGATGCGATGGACGAATTCATCCATCGAGTTCCCGCAAATATGGGTTCCTATATGAAGAGTATACAGAAGCTGCGAGTCTATTTGAATAAGAAAAAATTCGATTTAGAAGATGTGCAAAACATTCTCTTCTCCCGAACAACAATCAATTACAATGATATAGCCAATTTATTCTTCCAGAATAGAAGAGCTGAGTTCTTTAAAGAAATTACAAAGATTACAGATATGAGAGCGGAACTGGGAATTATCTTGATCAAGTTATTGGATAGATTGAACGAGCTTAGAATCTATAGAATTTTCAATAAAAAATTTCATGGTCAGATTCCGGAAGACGAATTATTCCAAGTTTTGGGAATGCAAGCCTACTCAAGTGGTAGAAAATATCATATTAAAAAAGAATTGGTATCTGAATCAAGATATTTAAAAGATAAAACCATCGAAGTCCTATACAATTATTTAATAGATTTGAACCTAAAGCATAAATTCAATTCTGATAACGATGGTTTGAAACTTGTAGTAAAACAAAAGTTTTTAAATATGTTTGCCAGTCTCGAACACTGATTTTGTATCCTGTTACCAATATTTAAATCCGGAGATTTATGGTTTGGAACAGACTCTTATTCAAAATTATAATCTTTTAGATCATATTCATCCAATTTTCTATAAAGTGTGCGAACAGATATTCCCAGTATATTTGCTGTTTTTTCTCTATTGCCGGAATTGATTCTAAGATTTTCTCGAATGATTTCTCTTTCATAGTCAGCAATAGGAATACCCGGAACAATGGGAATCACCCGATCAATGTGTATGATAGAATCCTGGAAAAGAGTCTTGGGGATATTCTTGAACTCAATGGGTGTTCCTTTTCCGGTGATGCCCAGTGATTGGATTAAAGATTCCAGTTGCTCCAAGTCTCCCGGATAATTGAATTTCAAAAGAAAATCAGATATAGCCGGC
>JAFIGA010000172.1 GCA_020831715.1 Leptospira sp.
ATACAATTGTTCTCACTGGTAATCATGATGTATACTTCATACATTAATTAAAATTCATTATATCTTGTCCAACTATTTTAAGATTGTAAAAAATATCTTTACCTCTACGGTGAATCCATCAATTATGTAGGAATGATTCAATCTGACTTTAATCATTCAGGAATGGTTCATTTCAATAGAGCCAATCTTTTAAATAAATTAGGTGGAAACGAATCTTTCCTTAAAGAAATTTTAGGTATGGTTAAATCCGGGCTGATCGAATCGGATATCTTAGAATTAGAGCAGAAAATAAGCAATAAAGAAGATGAAAGTTCAATTCGAAAAATTGCACATAAAGTAAAAGGGACTGCACTTGGTGTGTGTTTTGAAATTCTTGCTGACTATGCCAGTCAATTGGAAAGGATGGAGCCTTGGGAATGGGAAATGGCTAGAAATTTAATTGACCGAATGGAAAGTGAATTGAAGTATTTATTGGAATTGATTGAGAATGATTAAACCTAAACCTCTATAGATGTGGATCCATATAAAAAATAGAATCTTATTTTAGTAGAGCTATCGAAATGGCAAAAAATATCAGCATCCAAATCACTTCTTCCACATACATGAATATATTCAGAGCAATAATGGTTTTGGTTGCTCTGTTACTATCATTGTTTACCGAAGCTCCTGTTGCTATTATTTATTTCGGTATTATATTTTTATTATTATCCGTATTCTGGATTTTCGTAACCTTAAGAAAATGGGTTGATGAAGACCAGCACACTCTTTGGGAGTATGTAACAGCTACGGCTGACATTTGCTTAATTTCGTTTTACACTTATTATACAGGGGGGCTGAATAGCTTTGGCATAGTTGTTTACTTTTCACTTACAATTCTATGTTCTATGAATGTCTATCGAAGACAGGGCTTATTCGCCGCTATTCTTGGTTCTGTCGCTTACTCAACCATCGGCTTTCTTACCTTTGCTGATATCATTCCATATATAGATCTTCTTGGTGCCAGTTCCGAGACGACAGGGCTTCGATTGGTCTCAGCCACAGTTTCAATGAGCCTAGGAAATATTGGTACATCATTGATTGTTCGGCATTTAGCAATTCAGCTTTATAGTGCCAAGAATCAAGCAGAATCCTCAAGCAAGGCAAAAAGTGAATTTCTCGCTAATATGAGCCACGAGATTCGCACACCCCTCAATGCGGTGATCGGGTTCACCGACCTGCTCAAGAATACTCCTCTCAATGAATTGCAACAAAAGTATGTGAAGTATGCCAATGTTTCGGGTCATACCTTGCTAAGTATACTCAATGATATACTTGACTTCTCCAAAATTGAAGCGGGTATGTTAGAGTTAGAATCAATCAAGACCGATATAATTGAGCTTATAGAAAACAGCGTAGATATCGTTAATTTTTCGGCAAGTAAAAAGAACCTAGAACTATTACTTGATATTGATTCTTCCCTACCTCGCTTTGTCGAAGTAGACCCAATTCGTCTCAAACAGATTCTCACAAACTTGCTCAGCAATGCTGTCAAGTTCACTGAAAGGGGAGAGGTCGAGTTAAAAGTTGACTTTAAGGCACTTCAAGGGAATGAGGGAAAACTAACCTTTACCGTGCGAGATACGGGAATTGGAATCAGTGATACACAAAAAGAAAAACTATTTAAGACATTTTCCCAAGCCGACAGTTCGACTACTCGTAATTTTGGCGGTACAGGCTTGGGATTGATTATCTCTGAAATGATAGCCAATAAGATGGGTAGTACAATCAATTTAGTCAGTACGCCGGGAAGTGGTTCCACATTTTATTTTGAGATTACAACAAGAGTTGAAGATCTATTTAGTTACACAAGCAATATAAAGCAAATTGAAAAACAACCGGAACTTAAACATATATCAGATTCAAAAATCAATAAACTGGATAGCGAAAATATAAAAATCTTGGTTGCTGATGATGTTCCATTGAATTTAATTCTAGCTAAAGTAATGATATCTAATATTATCCCTGACGCCAAAATATGGGAAGCAAAAAATGGTCTAGAAGTTATTGAATTATATAAAAAATACGAACCTAATATAATATTGATGGACGTCCAAATGCCGGAACTTGATGGTCTGAAAGCAACAGGGCAAATTCGAGAAATCGAAGCAAAAACGGGTAACTATACACCTATTATTGCCCTGACTGCCGGTGTATTAAAAGAAGAAATGGAAAGATGCATTGCCGTAGGAATGGATGAGATTTTAACTAAGCCTTTAAAAATAGAAAATTTAGAAAGAGCCTTAAGTAGGTTTATATCATGACGAATTTATTGAAACTTATATAAAAATGATTAAACATAATATTTCACTAAACGAGGCTGATTGATTCTTAGGGGAAAAGATTTTAATATTCTTAAAATATACATCACTTCATGAAAATATCATTTCAGAAAGTAAATGATATCCAAATTTCTTGTCCTGTAAAATAAATCCTTATCTGCTTTTCCTGTATTCACTGGGCGTAATTCCCATCTCTTTTTTAAAAGCATCCTGAAAAGATGATTTCGAGGAAAATCCGGATTCATAAGCAATCCTGATGATTGCCCATTCCGGTTTTTCTTTCAGAAGGAAGCAAGCATGATCTATGCGATATCCATTGAGCCAATTCTGATAAGTCTTCCCTGTCTGTGTGTTGATGTATTCCGACAATTGGTGGGAAGTGATCTGCAATTTGTCAGCCACAATATTTAACTTCACTCCCTCTTCCAAATATATTTTTTCACCTTTTAATAATGACTGAATTTTTAGATGCAGATCATCCAAATTTATATTTTTCAATTGTGAATTTTTGTATCTCTTTTCTTCCTGAATAGCATCTCTCAACTCATCAAATAGTGTTGGATATACGGAGTGTATTAAATAAATAAGAGGAGGAATGCAACTCAGGAAAAACAAACCCATCTCCAATCCGAATTGACTTTCAAAAAATCCCAATAACAAGGCTCCTAAATTGGCACATGCAATTGTTGCCAGAAGTATAGAAAGAAAGCGTATGGAAGGAACTCGCTGCAATATCTCCAAGCGAAAATAACGAACGAGTTCGAATCCGGGTTGCAATACATAAAAAGAGAGATGCAGGCTACCGGCTATTGATAAAAATTTTACAATAGGCTCCACTTGAAAAATTATATCGGATTCAATTTGATGATTCAATCTATCTTGTAAATATAAAATACGATCCAATCTAACGTCTGATATTTGAATCATTTCGTAAATCATATAAAATGATGCCAGGATAAATGGAAGATAATGAATTTTACTTTTTAACCAAGACATTGGTTCTGATTCCATAAACATATAAATCAGGTTATTCACCAATGGCCCGAATAAAAAAAGTATAGGAAGATTATACAAATATAAATACGGAAAGATTAAAAATAACTGAGTGTTAAGATAAATATAGTGGAATAAAAAAATGCCTATTAAAAAGAAGCTCCATGAAATTCTCTTAATCTTCTCATTTTGAGTAGGAGCTATCACGTATCCAATTGCAAATAGAAAAGAAAGAAGACAACTGAAACTGATAAAAACAAATAAAAAGCCGGGGAGATCCACTTCTATGATGACTTCTCAACTCATGATTGCTGTCAAGCTAGAAGTATTTAATTTACTCCTAAAATATCCTTCCCTCACCGAGAACCTTGAACTCAAAAAAATCAATTGTATCAAAGGTGCAAAAAGCGATCAGATTGTAAACAGCCGTTTCAATAAACCTCTCGTCTCTTTTTTCTTTATCCAAATTAGAAGGAGGACAGGGGAACAATGCCAAAGACCTTTCACAATGATCCACAGCTTTTTTTTCGTAGAGAATATTTTTCGCAGTTTTATCCTTTGATGGACCAATTATCACTACCCCCGAGGAAGGATTGATGAACTCGGAATATGTATAGGCATCCCCGGGTTCAAGCCCACAAGAAACTCCTTTGGCGAAAAGGATATCTTGCAATCTCTTTTCCGTATCGGATTTGGATATGGTTCCATCCCCATGAATGGCTAGATTCATACAGGAGGTTACAGATATGATTATTAAAGAACTAGCAATAATATATTTCATAAATTATCGATTCTCCAGTGAACCCTTTTCATAATATACAGCCTCTAATTGGTCTTTTACATTCAATTAAATACAAAATCTTAAAATATTTAGTTTTTTTATTGATGTAGTAATTACAATAATTTAGATTGAAATAATATTCAATGAATTTTTTCAATAATTTAATTTTTACAGATAGTATTTTAAAAAAATACCTACTTTTAAGTCTGGCTTTTGGAATTCTTATGGGTCTTGTATTCCGTTGTGTCACGCCATTCTTTGTAGACTTTAAATCAAACACTCTTGCAGATTTTTTTACAATCATGTGCATATCTGCGGGAATTATGGTAGGATATTTTTCTTATTGGTTTGGAAAGCAATTCTTATTAAACACTATTTTCGAAGTTGGGGATTTTACAAAAAAATTATCCGAGGGGGATTTTACTCAAAAACTCATTATAAAATCCAGTGATAGAATAGGAGAATTTGCAAATGATTATAATTCATTAATTGCAAATCTAAAAGGAACAATTATTGCCATTCACAATCTAACTATTGAGTTAACCGATTCTTTAGAAGAACAGAAATCGGCAACAAGTCTTATGGCAGCTAATTCACAAATAATATCAGAAAAAAATGATCTCATAGGTGATCTATCTCTCCATAATTCCAAAAATTTATTCTATCTCTCCAATCAGTTTAAAGCGCTTAAAATGTCCATAGAGACACTTATGGGCAATATAAATACACTTACTTCTATAATAAATTTAAATCAAAGAATTGCTAATGACTCATTAACCAAAACCCAATCAATAGATTTTAAGCTTTTAGAATTGGACAATAGGCTTCATAAACTGAATAATTCTATAGAGAATATTTTTTCAAGTTCACAGAAGATCAATAACGTTCTTACAATCTTAAAATCAATATCTGATAAAATTAACTTATTGGCTTTAAATGCATCAATTGAAGCGGCGAGAGCCGGCGAACAAGGGAAAGGATTTTCGGTAGTTTCAGAAGAAATTTCAAAGCTCGCCAATAAAACAAAAAAAAATATTGATGATATAACGAATCTTTTAAATTTAAATAAAGAGGAAGTTAAATTCGGAATTGAAAGCTTCTCAAATACTTCTGAATATTTGGCAACTATAGTAACGGACACCAAAGATATTTTTAGATTCATAGAAACATTCCATAAAAATATTGAAACACAGCTGGAAATTAATGAATCTGTTATTTCAGAAAGTAAATCAAGTAATGAAATTTCAGATGAGATTCAATCTGAATTCAATAAGTACGACTCGTCATTGCAACAAATCATTTCCTACATTCATGAATTGAATGACTTTGGAACAGAAAATGCGTCAGCATCAGAAGAAATTTCAGCTTCTTCCAATGAAATCTCAGGGTTTTCTCAAGTATTAGCGGAAAAAGTAAAATTCTTTCGTTTTGATTAAAACACAAATTTTATTATTTTAAATAGTAAATGAAATTATTTTGAAGATTAATATCCTTCATACCCCTATATTAATCTAAATATTTAATTCCTAAAAAACAAATGTCATCTCGAATTTTTTGATTTTTAATCCAATTCGCAATAAAATCCGGCAAATCCTCAAATCTACTCAAACCTTTTACAATTCCATCGAAAAAATCTGTGATCTTTTCTTCGCCCAAAATTTCATTCCTCTCGTTAAATTGCTCAAAAAGCCCATCCGAAAAAAGCAAGAAGAAACTACCTGAATCCATACCTTTTGTAATTAAATCGAATTTAGCATTTGGTAAAAATCCCATTAACGGTCCGGTGTAATGAAGTTCTTCCGTATTCTTGGAATTGAAGAATAATTGAGAAGGATGCCCTGCTGATGCAAACTTAATATTTTTTTTATCGAAATTGATATCCAAAATTGCACATGTAAAATATCTATTCAAATATTTATATTTACTGATATATCTTCTATTCAATTCTTCCAATATGAAATTCGGATTGTCTGAATAAATTTTTAAATTATCGTATTCAGCTTTAATAAGCATGGTAATAAGACCTGCTTGCACTCCATGACCTGTTGCATCAGCTAAAAAGATCCGCATGGTATTCTCACCCAATTGGTTAATATCATAAATATCACCTCCGACCTCATCCATAGCTTGGTAATAAGAAAAAATACTAACTCTTTTATCAAATATTTGATTGGAAGGTAATAAGTTATTCTGAATTTCTTTAGCCAAACTCAGATCTTTCATTCTCGAATGAACCGTTTTTTGCAACTCATCAGTCCTTTCTTCGATCTTACTGTCTAATTCAGAATTTAACTTGATTATATCCAAGTTAAGTTTATCTGTATTCCTCCAAGCATTGGAGTTGTTTTTTGCTATAATGACAGCTTGACCAAAAATAAATAAAATTAAACCAAAACCGGTCAATTCATACCATTGGTAAAATCCAAAAGATATCAAAATATCATTTAATATCGCTAAAGAAAACATAAAAAAAACCAATGATAATGTCCTTATTGTATATCGACAGTCTCGATCCTCATGCTTCCATTTATTTATGATTTCATATCCGACAAAGATGATACAAAAAAATATACTCATTATTGCTTCTAGTAAATAACCTGAAAAGAAATAAGATCCTGTAAATAGAATTATAACTGAGATCGGAATAGGATAGAACAGAGCTATCAAGAATAGTATTCTGTTAACTTGAAATTTTAAAAGAGATTTCATAAAAAGCACAAATAGGAATGGAGTGAATGAAAAAGTTAAGTATTCTAACTTTAATAATACTTCAAATGAATC
>JAFIGA010000190.1 GCA_020831715.1 Leptospira sp.
CCCAAGACATGAAAGTTCGCATACTCCACAAAATTGAAAGCAAAGTCCAAAGGAAAATTTAACTGACAGGATAATAGATGTCCATCCCGATTTTTGATTGATAGTTTTTCGGATTTCATTGATTATACTCTACCACTTACAGCACCATTTTCCAATTTCAACACTCCCCGAGGACATACTGTAGAGCAGATGCCACAGCCCACACAAGAAGCACGAACAATATTTTGACCTTTCTGAACGTAAGAGCGTACATCAATTCCCATCTCACAATAGGTAGAACAGTTCCCACAAGAAATACATTGCCCACCATTTGTAGTTATACGAAATCGAGAAAAATATTTTTGAATGATTCCCAATATTGCGGCTTGGGGACAACCGAATCTACACCATACTCTTGTTCCAAGAATTGGATAGAAACCAACACCAATGATTCCTGAAAATACTGCTCCGATAAAAAAACCATAAGCTTTACTAAATCCATGAGAAATAGATCCAAGGACTCCTCCTTCCAAAAAAGAATTCGTCCACAGAAGCAAAGTTGTAAATGTAACCAAAACCAAAACAGAATGGATCATCCATCTTTCTAACTTCCATGCTCCTAATGACTTATCGGACAATTGCCTCCAAGGATCTCCCATTGTATTTGCAAGTCCTCCACAACCACACACCCAGGAACAATACCATCTCTTGCCAAAATAATAGGTCAATAAAGGAACCGCAATAAATGACATGATTACTCCCCAAAAAACCATAAATTGTCCAAGTGCCCCGGCAGATTGTAATGAATGTACAGTGGAAGGGAATAAATATTCAGGTTTTAAGGGCCAGAAGTAGCTAAAATAAAACTCCGGTTTTTGCATCGCTTTCAATATGTTTGGAATAAGATATGCAAAAACTAACTGGGAAAAAATGATTACAGATGTTCTTACCAATTGATATCTTGAATGTCGATACTTAATCAAAGCTCTTATTCCCATTATTAATATTGCGAATGTATAGAATGAACCGTAAAGGAACCACTGATCGGCTGGGCTTCCTCTTAAAATATATGCCAATGAATCCATCATTTTGGTAAGGGAACTCAAAGTGTTGGGAAACCAATAAAGAAGGACATAAAATCCGGTAACAATAAATCCTAAAATCCAGCCCCATATCCCACGGGCAGTTAGTGAATTGAGCCAAATCTTGGTATTATTAACGCCTGCCGGATGGAACAAATACTTGGATGAAAAAAAGATCAAAGAACCTATCGTCAATAAACCAAAAGCTAACCCTATTGATAGATTCGGATTAAAAATTTTGGTTCCAAATGCTTCCAAACCAAAGAGAGAAAATCCAATCGCAATTAAAATTAAACTTAATATATTCATCCATCTTGCCAGGGTGCGATAATTTTGAATTTGAATCGATTTATCCATTGAGAGCTCCTAAACTTTCGTTAAATTTATTTTGTATTTTTTTTGTGTTCTTTTTATAAAATTCGGGATCGAATAAGGATTCAGCTAGATTCGCAATAACATCTTTAACTAATCTTGCCGATTCAATCCATTGAATACAAACGTCTTGTCTAAGTCTCATGCCAAATCCATGAATGCCTGTTACTTTTTGACTATCCTTTTCATAGTTCAATCTAAAACATATCTTTCCTGAATCGTCCTCCCAATAAAAAGATTGGATATTTTCAGGGGGAAGATTGGGAACATCACCGTAAACTTGGTATTCTATGGTAAAGAATTTTGCCGAATTGAACCATGTTCCAGGTTTATAAAGAGCTGGATCGCTAGTGAGTACATTCGCTAAAGATTCAGCTTGTAGCTTACCTGTGTACCATACTTGTTCGATAGGTCTTCTGCCTGGCAAAGCTTCACGAAATTGAGCACAATCTCCGATTGCATAAATATTTGAAATATTAGTCTTATGAGTGGAATCAACAAGTACACCTCTATCCACTTCAATTCCGGTGTTTTTTAAGAAATCTACATTGGGAGTAACTCCAACAGTCAAGGCAACCATCTGACAATCAATTTCCAGACCATCTTCTGTTAGAACCTTATTTACAAGTCCATTCGCACCACTTTGGATTTCTTTTAGATTCTTCTCAAGAAGTAATTTCACTCCATGATCTTGTATCTCTCTTCCGATCATTTTAGATTCTTCTTCCGGAAGCACAATATCCCAAAATCCCTTTTCTCGAACTAAAAATGTTACAGCAATATTTCGAGTGAGAAGCATCTCAGCTACCTCTACACCAATCAAACCCCCACCTACAATCACAGCTTGCTTGATATTTTTTGAATTTTCTTCCAATAATTCCAAATCTTGGAAGGAATAAAACCCTTGTACACCCGGTAAATCTTGCCCTTTCCAGCCAAATCGGTTGGATTTGGAACCGGTAGCCAATATCAATTCATCATATTCCATTAATCCTACTTTCTCTAAAGTCAAAACATTTTTAGAAGGATTAACAAGCAATACTTTGTCATGTATCAATTCTATTCGATTCTTTTCCCAAAACCAATCTTCATAGGGCTTGGTATCCTGGAATCGCATATCTCCCATAAAAATATATGCAAGAAAAAATGTAAGAAATTATCAAA
>JAFIGA010000193.1 GCA_020831715.1 Leptospira sp.
ACAGATCTTTTGTTGGATTTCTGTGCTGGAGGTTTTGGAATAGAGTTGTAAGGCATAGCGAGAGAAGTCTCGAACCATGAAATCAAAGATCGTGTTAAGAAGATCATCATCTACCTTTAACAATTTTGCATTCTCAATGATCAATTGTCCATAGGCAACCAGAGTGAATAATTCACCTACTATCAGCATAAAATCCAGATCCCGACTTTGATCCTTGTCCGGAGAACCTTCATCGGTCAGCAGTTTCTTTAGTTCTTCAATCTGTCCACGGAAAACCTTTATATTGGGAAGATCCACGCTTTCATAAGCTATATTAAAATCATGGAATTCAATTTTATTTTGACCTTTGCTTGTTGCTCCTTGTTCAAAGAGAAAGTCATCATTCACTTGTTGGTTTTGTACGGAAATCTCAGGATAAGGTTTGGGCTCAAGGAGGTATTTCTTCATGAACTTGATGATAAGAACCATGTTGACCTGTGCTGTACCTTCCAGCTTTGGCAGTGCTCGAATATCACGCGCCGCCATCTCGAAGAACATATCTTTTTCAAATCCTTTCGCCGCTATTACATCCCAGATTAGGTTGATTACTTCTTCACCTTGCATAGTAACTTTCATCTTTACCATGGGATTGTAAAGTAGATACCTTTTGTCATCGGGACCCGCTGAACGCATATAATCCGATGCTCGTAGGGCAAATAGCCGCATCGCCACTAAACGTGCATATGCTTCCACAAAAAACGATTTAATATGCGGGAATTCGGTAACACTGTGTTTAAAAAGAACTCGGTTGGAAGCATGGTTGATTGCTTCATAAAAAGCATGTGTGCAGATACCAATACTCGCCCAACCTAGATTGTATTTGCAATAAGCAATTGTAGAAAGAGAGGCATCCCATGCTTCTCGACCTCGAGATAGGATATCGGATTCCTGAATTGGGTAGTTGTCCAATCTGTATTCAGCAACATAATTCTGCGAGTTTACAGTATTCTTCACACAAGTATAGTTAGGGTGATCCGATTTTACAGCGAAGAATACGTATTCACCGGTCTCTGCAACCTTGCCAAAAGTTGATACCAAAGCCGCCTTATTGGCATTGCCGATATAATATTTACTTCCATTGGCGACATAGCCACCCTTGCCATCGGATTTCAGAGTCATTTCACTTGATATTAAATCCGCACCATGTTGTTTCTCGGATAGACCAAAAGCGAAAATGCCTCCTTTTCGGAGTAGCTCTCCGGTTTTCTTTTTAATTTCTTCATTCTTGCTAATGAATATTGGACCTAGACCTAACATAGTAACTTGCCAAGTGTACCAATAGGGTAGCCCATAAAAACCAAGAATCTCATTAAAGAAACAATTGCGGTAGGAATCCTGACGTGTATTGCCTTCTCCATAATTGGGTGGAGTCATAAGACGCGAAAAAATATTTTCTGATGCCTGAAAATCCAGAAAATCCTGGTACCAAACTCGTTCGTGGTCATCATGCTTGATCTTAGCTTTGCCTTTGTTTTCAAAGAACTGGATCGTTTTTTTCATAATGTCTGCGGACTCACTATCTAGATTCGCAAAGTTTTCTATCTTGGGATTGAGTAACATAATTGGTTCCTGCTTATTTGTCATTTGCCTTTCAATTGTTTAAGAATTCGATTTCTATTGCAATTTGATGCATCCAACAAAATAAAAATGTTGGATATTAAAACATAAACACAATGTCCATTTAATGTCAATTTTTTCTTTGGAATCAATATCTTTGCTTAAAATTTACAGATCATTAAATACATTCTAAATAGACTTGACAAAATATGGATAGCCATCAAGATATACGAATCTATTTCTCGGAGGAATCTATGAGCTTCAAATCGAAGGTATTTTTTGGACTAATTGTTTTCTGTATCAGTACCCTTGCCGTATCGGCAAATCCTAAAGAGTTTTCCATCCAATCCATCCCAGGCTCTGCAGATGACTATGTCAAATTCCGAGATCAGATAGCCAACACACCCGAAGGCGGAGCAATTACTTTCTTGGTAGCAATGATGGGCTTTTCTAAATCGGAAGAATTGGGGATGCAATATCTGACTATTGCTCTGGATTCCAGTAATTTGTCCAAAGGCAATACTTACAAAGGTTTTACCCCTGCGGGCAGCATCATGTATCATGTAAAAAGATTCAATCAGTCCGGTGCCTGGGAATACACACCATTTGCTTATGTCCAAGGAACGAACCCGCAGAATCGTTACCAAACCTCTGCTCCCTATAAAGTTTTAGTCTCGCGAAATAAGTTCAGTGGAGAAGAATCCTCCGGGCAAGTTAAAGTATTCATCCATGTATTCGGAGTTAGCCCTAGACCCTTGACCATGAAGGTAAATGATAAAGGGATCTGGAAGGCGAATGAGCTATCATCTATGTTTTTAGCAGTGCAAGCTCCCCCGAAGCAACAATCGGATGATCTATAGGTATCAATCATAGTATATTGAAATGATAGTTTTATTGTAATATAAACTATTGTAATCCTATGGCAAAAAAACTCAAAGACTACTACGATCTCGAATGCGCCAAACTTTGGGCGGAGAAATTACTCTCAGTTCATAAAAAATTTGACTCTAAAGGATTCATTATTTTCCTAAAAAAGAACTTGGAAGATAATGAATTCCTTGGCAGACAAGATGTATTTGTGGAAGCATTTGAAATTCACCTGGGAGTGGATTATTCCAAAAACATTAATACGTTTTCAAAGTTACTCGGTCCCAAGTTGGACAAGAGCGAAGGTATGTTTACGGAAGGATGGTGGCTCTGGCCTGTAGGTCGCTATGTAGAAAAGCATGGGTTACAAAATGTTCCGACAAGTCTTGATTTCATCTATGAACTGACTCAGAGATTCACAGGGGAATTTGCCATTCGTCCCCTGATTTCTGCTGATCCCAAGAAAACGATGAAGATTATAGAAAAATGGAGTCGTGATAAATCTGTCCATGTCAGGCGACTTTCCAGTGAAGGTCTTCGGACGCGCTTGCCTTGGGCAACTAAAAGTTTTGCGGCGTTGGAAGAATTTGCCCTTTTCAAAAAGATACTAACCAATCTAAAGGACGATCCGGACAAATTTGTTCAGAAATCGGTGGGTAATAATATCAATGATCTGTTTAAGGATCATCCCGACAAGGCATGGGAGATTATCAGGGAGTGGGAGTCGGATCATCCATCCAAGCATACTCTTTGGATTATCAAACATGGAAAAAGAAGCCTGCGAAAAAAGGAAGATAAGAAAATCATTGGTCGTTCAAAATAAACTTTCGTATTCATGGATTTAAGACTGAATTTGATCATTCTTTTGTTTTTGTTAACTGTAGCTTTGATTGTATTGGTAATTCTATGGAGAGACCATAATAAGAATAAAAAGATTGGAAGTTATCATCTAACAAAAAATCAAAAAGTAGATGAAAGGCAAGATTTGGAAATAGTGTCGAGCTTCCCGGGAAATCACGAGCTTCCTTTCTCGCAAATTTTATTCGAAGCGGGAATGGACAATATCAATCAAGAAGCAAGTGAAAGATTGCAGAATAATGCTCTCTCTATTAAGAAACTTATCGATAACAAAATAGAGTGGAATATGATTCTGACAGGATCGGCAGATGCTAGCGGCAATCAATCTAGAAATAAAGAGCTAGCGAAAAGAAGGGGACAGAATGCTAAAAAATTTCTGATACAATCACTAATTAAAGAATTCCCAAACTCAAGGAAACAAGTTTGGGAGTCAAAAATTAAAATCAAAGTCGATAAACCAATTCATGGATTCACTTCCCAAGAGAGGGAATTGCTCCGGTCAGTGAGGATGGTTTTATAGTTCCCTTTCTAAGCCCGGTGGCAAATAGCGAAGAAAATTATCGAAATAACTTATATATCAAATAAACTTTTCAATAGACTCACTCATCGGGAACAGGGTTACTGCAACTTGCTGAATAAGGAGAGTCACGCGTAAGTTCTAAAGGCATTACTACAGTCCGTGTACCATTTCCGCAATCTTGGCTCTCAGCCAGACTATCACTTGCATTTGTTCGATCAAATGCAGTTTCACCTATAAAAGTTACTCGATCGCTAGCGATTGTAATAGAAGTTGGAGTTAGGCTATTCGTTCTTCCATTGCCTAACCTTGCTCCCAGGTAAGTTGCATTTCGAATCTCTCCGTTTTCAGGATTGATGCGAGCCAGAAATGTTACTTTAGGTCCCCCACCTTGTCCGTATGAATTCTGCACAGCGCGGGCAGTTGCTCTGAAGTTTGCATTGCCCCCGTCGGTCGTGAAAGCAACAAATAGTTCTGAACCATCGGAATTGATTGCAGGGATTACACCTCTTGTGTCTGCAGGCGAGCGATCGTAGTAGTTGCACCAGTTGAAAGTTTCACCGGTTTTTTTGTAGGCGTAAGCATCCTGGCGATTGCTGGTAACTTGACTGTAGCCAGCTCCGTAATCAGATCCACCTTGGGAAACTACTTCCTCCCCTCTTCGACCCGCAGGACCACCTCCCGGTCCATTGCAAGGTCCGGGTGATCCACCACTTCCTCCACCTGATTGTTGGTTTGAAGCGATTGCTAAAATCAGTAGATTGTTAAGGTCATTCCTGTCTTCCTTGTCATGACCCAGGAATGGAATAAAATCACAACCGGAAAAGAAAAGAATCAATAAAGCAGTAGAAATTATCTTTAAAAATGATATAATCAAGATTAGCAACCATCCTATTTATTAACACTATCGTTAATTGTATATTAAACTTTAGACTTTTTAGACAAAATATAGTTCACTGATAGGATGAAAAGATTAAAAGTTAGAGGCAAACTATTTGCCCAATTTTCTATGCATGGAATAGGGTAGTAAAATTCTACTGCTCAACGCAGATGACTTTATATGAGGTAAAATTACAAGGTGCAGTGAAACCCCCTAAAAATGTTGTTAATACTGTACTATGAGAATTGGCTCCCCCTCCACCCAAACCTCCTGGATCTGTATAGTCATTACAGTTATTTGCTGAGGGGGTCCAACTACTACCGAAACCTAAATATGTCTGTTCTGAGCCTAATGTTGATATTGCATTTGAAAAATTAGTGTTAAAGACCGATGCCGCATTAGTTGTACCTATAGTAGTCGTTCTATCTGTTCGATAGTAGGTAGTCTCAGGTTTAAGAACCCAATCTGTAGAAGGATGAGTTCTATCAGTAAATCGAAGTAATGCCTTATAGTATCCGGTATTTGGTTTTCTTGGATCAGCTGGATCATTACATAGAGCGTCCGCCTGTGTTTTGCCAGATAGAGTTACGCCGATCTCGACAGGATTTGTTGTCACAAAAATTCGCTTTCTAGGATTTTGCTCCACGCAGTAGAGAGGAAGGGTATCACCGCAAGCATTCGCACCAAAGGCGGCAAATTGCTGATTGAATAATTGGCTTCTTCCTACGGTTCCGGAAGAGCCTGAATTCAATGTCCAATTGCTACATGTATCTTGGACTATAAAATTATCAGATAAAACACCAATACCTGTCCATACAGTCCATGTATTGGAACTTATCGGATTTATCAATGCCATTGCACCTGTTGTTCCAAATCGGGAAGCGGTAGAATTTGTAAATTCCAACTCTTGATTCGCCAAATTGTAATAAATTGTATCTCCCTCTAACACCCAATTGCTTGTTAATGTGCGACCACCTCCCAGTCGAAATGCGGCATAACTGTATTGGAAGCAAAGACTCCTGCCACCGGTGAAAAACTGGGTGGTGCCACTTGGAAATTATAAGTCTGTAATGCAGATGGGGTAGAATCGGTCCAATCAATTAAACAACCGATTGCTCGGATACGGGTGTCATTCGTACCAATCGAAATCGGTCCCGTGTAGAGTGTGGATGTAGTACAATTCGGTGTTCCGGGATCGGCACCTACAGAGGATACATAGCGTATGCTTGGGATAAAATTTGAACTGCGAAAGAGTGGTCTTTTGTAAAGGATTTGTTAAAAGTAAAATTTCCATTGCCGGTTATGTCCCGTTCCAATCTCTCCGCGGACTCGGAGGAAGAGGATTCGGAGACTTTTAATTCTAATCTAAGTCCGGAGCCTTCCAATCCACGAACCTCTCCACCCACTCTAAGATCAGAGCTACCAAAAAGAGATGGAAAAAGCAATCGCACAGTAGCTATATCAAGAGGCGTTCTATCTAAAGCTGGCAACTGGTAGCAATTCCCCATTAAGAGGAAAAAAAATGAATTCAAAATGATAAATTTATTTTTGATACTTTTCATGTTTTTGCCTGATGAACTTAATGTACTATGATTTCAAAATTAGTCAATATAAATTAATGCAAATTATTAATTTATTGATAAATATTTCAATTCTGATGAGAAGGGATGCCTTCAGGGAAAACGGCATAGAGACTAAAATATTTGAAAATGAAAAATGAATTGCATTCTCTTCATTTCCAATCGAATAATGATAATAAGGCGAAAATTTCAATGGAAGATTCTATGTCGTTATGCTATCCAAAGAAGAGTTGCGATTGAATTCGATTACACTCGGTTTCGTAAAGAAGATCCCAATGCCAGATTCCAGAAGGAAAAATTTAAGCAAGAACTGGATGAGTTGCGGGATTTTTACAAACATATTGAATAAAATCAATGGATTAAATTGTCAGCTTAATAGTCTCAAGATCTCGCGAACTTTAATAGCTGACTGTAATCACCATGGTCGGTGCATTGCAGCGATTCGATATACATCCTTCGCACTTCCTCAGGGCTTGCCCCATCCTGAACCAGGCTCCGTCCCCAAGTAAAGATAGGTTTCCCCAGGATTCTTGATATAAAAATATCCGCAACCAACCGGGAATGCCTACCATTCCCATTGGGAAAAGGATGAATAGACACCAAACGGTGCTTATAACGAATTGCAATCTCATCCGGTGGAAAGCTTTTTTCCAAAAACCAACACATACAATTCTTCTGGAGATTCCACAGTGCCGTAGAAATTTGAAGAGCTGGCACACCAATATTCTTCTCGGTCTTTCGAAACTGTCCCGCCCATTTCCATACTCCACCAAACATTCTTATGTGAAGGTCTCGCAGAAACTTCTCGGAGAAAAATCTCTCTGAATCAATCCTAGCAGAACCACTCCATTCCAGTGCTTGCAGAATATTCTCCTGTTCCAGAGAATCCAAGTCTTCCTTGGTTGCAATCCCCGGAATTAGGAGACCACGCACTTCATCAGTATCGAGAGGAGTCTGTCCGTATTCTGTGTAGATCATCGATACTTTTTATCAGAAGGATTCTAATCCCAGAGATTTCTAGGAATTCTCTGAATCAGTTCCTCGGTTCGCTTGCGTATCATTGTTTCCTTTAGTTCTTCTCGAACAGCTTGTCCTTCCAAGAGCATGGTCTGGTGAGCACGCTCGACCAACTCACGAGCCTTAGATTCCGCTTGCTTGCGTATCATAGCATCCAAGCTACCCTCCCTGGGCAGGAAGGCATATGTAAAATCCATATCCAAAGATTCTGCAATTCGACGAAGCCCTGCAATCGTCACATTCCCTTCCGGTTCTCGAGATTCCAAGGCTTGGAGGTTCTGGATCGAAACCCCCATTCGAGAAGCAAGTTGGCGCAGGGACATACCGATAGCTGTGCGAAGAGGTCGCACCCATCCGGATCGGAGAGGTGGAAGTTCAGGAACTTCTGAAAAATTACGAATTCGAACTTCTAAGCTGTCTTTTAGAATCTGTCGCTTCATAAGGTCATTTTATGGGGAAGCGAAGAGATTGCAAGTTTATTTTCAATAAATACATTGAATAATTATGCTATATATCAATATTTAAGTAGAAAATATACCTAGATTTTTAGCATTTGGATTAAAATTAGGAAGTAAATTTTAGGATATAGACTGAAATCCCCCTCACCGCCAGTAAAAAAAAGATCAATGCAAAGACCCCACGTAAACTAAGAATTAGCATAGATAACAAAGAAAATTTAAAAGTATTCTCCCTGGGAAATAACAATCAATATAATGATGTAATCCAAGTTCCATTTCAATTCTGGGAAAGAACAATGGTGAAGAATAATTCTCTCATCTCTTGGATGGATGTAAAAGATATTATGAGACAAGAAAAACTGTCTTCCATAGTTCCCATTGATGGTGGTTCCTCCCCACTCAATCCGATGCGGAAAGAACTAGCCATCCAGCCTCATTTCTTTTGGAATGTGGAGATGGACAGGCTGACGAAAACAGATTCACTCTGATATTTTGATTCCGGAGGGCAACAGATTAGAGGTATTGATAGAGATATTTACGGGTTGACATCCCAGTAGATGGGGAGAAACTGATCTTAGTATGGAAGAAGATATTAGATGGAAGCAGAGATTGGCGAACTATGCCAGTGCAGTTCATCATTTAAGAGAGGCTGTTCACACGGAAGATCCAAGCGACCTGGAAAAAGAAGGAACCATTCAAAGATTTGAATTCACCCATGAGCTTGCCTGGAAAGTTATGAAAGATTACTTAGAATATGAAGGGTTTACCAATATTACAGGTTCAAGATCAGCAAGTAAAGAAGCCTTTAAAAACAATCTAGTTCCCGATGGTCAAATCTGGATGGATATGATTGAAAGCAGAAACCAGACAGTCCATACTTATGATGCAGAAATATTGAATTCAGAGTATACCAACATCATCGAAAGATACTACCCCGCATTATTAGAATTTTTGGAGAAGATGGAAGAACGAACATGAAATACGGATTACGCGAGGATACAATATCTAAGATGCATTCTGTATTCAATAAACACTTGAGTATTGAAACCGTCTTGATTTATGGATCTAGAGCCAAAGGGGATTACAAAAACGGGAGTGACATTGATTTAACCATCATTGGTACCGGACTGGATCGAGAGATTCGATCTAGGGTTGCCCAAGATATTGATAATTTGAACACACCTTACTCGGTTGATTTATCTTTATTCGATCAGATAAAGAACGAAGATTTGAAAAAACATATATTAAGAGTTGGCAAACCTTTCTATCAAAGGGAGAAAATAAATTCCTCAGCGATCAGCCCTTAGCCCTCAGCGATCATTATACAGACCGTTCTATATAATTCCCATACTGTGCTCGGTCAAACTCAACAAGCCTCTCCCGATTGGTGGACTGGTTGTAGAACATCTTGGGATCGGGTAGTAGGAACTCCTTTTTATTGAAGCAAAGCGAAAAACAACTGCATGGTGCTTCTTGCAAGACATGTCTGTATCCTTGGTTGTATTTGTTCAGAGACCTATAGGAATAGATATGGTAGAAGAAAATATCGGAAGGTCTTACATGATCCTTTTTGTAGAGATCCCGAAGTTTTTCTTGCTTCTCTTCCAAGGAGGATCCGTTCCATTCCGAGCTTCCGTTGTCAAAAAATTCCCTTGTGTTTTTGACGATAACTCGAATGAATCCTTCTCCATCCGGATTCAGTTCCGATTTTTTTTGCATTTGTTTGTTGGTTCGACTTCTTCCGTTCTGCATTTCTTGGAATACGATTTCATATTGGGTTGCCAGCATTTCCGGTGGAAGGTGCATCACTCCATGGACAATGGATGCATCCAAGAGAATCCCACATCCCATGAGGAATTCGTCTTCGGGAATGGTAATTTTATCAAAATATTCCACATCGCCTCGTGTTTTTAAAAGCATAATATTTCGAAATTGGGAATCGGAGAAATGATGGTTCAGTTTGGCTATTTTTTCCGCCGCACCGGAAGTGTTATAAAGTTTCGAGAACGGGGCAAAGATCTCCAAGAATTCCTCGGAGTTCATAGTGGTTCGGTCTTCCGGATTGAGTTGGAATTCTTCGAGCAAATTCTCGGTGGATTTTTGATCGATATTTGTATCGGAATTTGGATTGGGATTGGATCCTTCTTTAGATAGGTTTTTGGATTTAATACTAGATTCTTCTTGGGATTTTTTTTGGGATTTCATAAACTTACCTCTGCTATTTTCCATAAGCCACCGGTTCGCATAGCCAATAATTCGGCTACCATGCTTTTTCGGTGGTGATAATAATAGTATAGCAAGAGGTTCGGACAAATTTCGGAAAAAAGATTTCCGGATCCCGACAAAAGTAAAGTATTTTAAATGGGAAAATTTTTATTTGACTACTAGTAGTCAAGTTATAGACTAGAACTATGAAAAATGCTCCTCAAAAAATCAACCTGGGCGAAGCTAAGGCACATTTGGGAAAATATGCAAAGCTTGCAAAGAAAGGTAAGGAGTTCTTAATTTGTGAACGAAATGAGCCTATTGCTAGGCTTCATGGCATCAACGACAATGCGAAATCCATTAGACCAATACAGCTTGGTTTGGCTATGGGTCAGATTCAGTTCCTTTCAGAATGGAGTGAAAGCAATTCTGAGATCGAAGAGCTTTTTTCAGAATAAGGTATAATCTCTCCAATCAATGAATAAAATTCTCATAGATACTCAAATTCTTCTGTTCTGCCTTTCTGAACCTAAAAAATTGAGCGATAAACAAACCAAATATTTAAAGTCAGGTGATTATGCATTTTTTATTCATCCCGTTAGTTTTTGGGAAATCCAAATTAAGTATGATCTAGGAAAATTATCTTTACCGGATACCCCTGAATTTTTTCTTCCACCACTTGTGGAAAAATCGGGTTTTCAAATTGATGAGTTTAGAGTGAGTTCAGTTTATTACCTGAATAAGCTTCCATCGCATCATAAAGATCCATTCGATAGACTTATCATCGCTCATTGTCTTGAAACAAATACTGATTTAATGAGTTCTGATGAAATATTCAGAAAGTATCCGGTTCGTCTAATCGATTAACAAAATCAATTTTCGGAAAAAAGATTTCCTAAAAACAGCAATCGAATAATATTATATAGAATTAGTTAAGGAAAATTTCACATATATTTTATTAAAGGAACTATTAAAAATGGAAGAAAATCAAGGAACAAAAATTCTCTATATCGATATGGACGGTGTTATCGTGGATTTCCAAAGTGGAATCGACCGTCTAAATGAATACGATCGGAAGAAGTATGAGGGGCATTACGACGATGCTCCCGGAATCTTCAGCCTCATGGATCCCTTGCCCGGTGCGATTCCTACCTTGAATGAATTGACGAAGCATTTTGACACATACATCCTCTCTACAGCGAGTTGGTTAAACCCATCGGCTTGGTCGGATAAGCTGATCTGGGTTCATAAGCATTTTGGTGAAGGGAAAGATTCGATTTTTTATAAGAGACTGATTCTCTCGCATAATAAACACAGGTGTAAGGGTGATTTTCTGGTGGATGATAGAACCCGCCACGGTGCCGGAGAATTTCAGGGTGAGTTGATTCCATTTGTAACCAAGAACGGTGCCGATGAATGGAAGCGAGTGAAAGAGTATCTTATGGGGAAGCTGTTGGGGCTTGAAAAAGAGATACCTAACAAAGTCCAGGTTTCAATTGGCAAGGGATTGTCCTACCAAGTTATTCTACACCGGAAAGCCTGCATATCCGGATCAGAGCCAAGGGGATTCCTTCCTTCAGTCATTGGCTGAGGGAGGTTTCCAAGTGGGAGAATTGGCAAAACTATACTATGATCCCGATTTGAAACACGATATCAAGGAAATCGATTATGAGTCTTCTCTAAGAAAAACATCCGAGTTATTAGATAAAACTAATGTTGTGATTTTTGAAGGAGCTATAAACTATAAGGACTTATTGATTCGAGCCGATGTATTGGTTAAGTCAGGAAAGAATTTGCGTTTGGTGGAAGTTAAGGCAAAGTCTTTTGCCGGAACTTCAGAAGATGACTTCTTGGATTCCAAGGGCTCCATCAGCAGTAGTTACCGTTCTTACTTAGAAGATGTTGCATTTCAGAAGTATGTATTGTTGAATGCATTTCCCGAATTGAATGTAACGGCAAGCTTACTTTTGGTGGATAAAAACTCTCATGCGACTGTGAATGGTCTGAATCAAATATTTTCTATCCAAAAGAATCGGGGAAGAACAGAAGCTGTTATCAATGCAGAGAAACTAAAGGAAGTTGGCTTAGGTGATAAAATTTTAATCGAGATCCCGGTTGATGGTATCATTGATACCATTTACCAAGAGATAGACGAGGACGGTTCGAGTTTTATAGATAAGATCCATCTCTATTCCAATCACTACAAGAAAGACAAAAAGATAGTGACTCCGGTTGGACTACACTGCCAACATTGTGAATTTACTGCAACCGAAAATGAATTGTCCGAAGGAAAGAAGAGTGGGTTTCGTGAATGCTGGATGGAGCAAAAAAGCCTCAAGGATGTAGATTTCCAAAGGAAATTCATATTTGATATTTGGAATTATAGAGGCAAACGAGACAAAATCAACCAAGGGATTTATTTCATAGACCAAATGGATAAATCCGATTTTGACATTCAACTCACTGCTGATGGGATGTCCACAGGAATGAGACAATGGTTACAAGTGAAATCGGCGGAAGTACCCGGTTCCGGAAAACCAAAAGATTTCTTGGATAAGGACGGGCTATCCCGGTTTATGGATTCGGTTGTTTATCCCCTGCATTTTATCGACTTCGAAACCACCTCTGTGGCGATTCCCTTATTCCAAGGAATGAAGCCATACGAGGGAATTGCTTTCCAGTATTCTCATCATATAATGCATGAAAATGGAAAGATGGAACATAGGGGTCAATTCCTTCATACGGAAACCGATGAGTTTCCCAATTTTCATTTTGTAAGAAGCCTAAAAAGAGAATTGGAAATGGACAATGGAACCATTTTTCGTTATGCGAATCACGAGAATTCTTTCTTGAATGCTATCCATGATCAACTTGCAGAATCCAAGGAAAAGGATCGAAAATCATTGATGGCATGGATTCAATCCATCACCAAGTCCGGTAGCACACCTTCGGATACAAGGCGGGGCAATCGATGTATGGAGGATCTATTGGAGTTGGTTGTTAAATACCATTACCATCCCTATATGGAAGGTTCCAATTCCATAAAGTCAGTTCTTCCGGCAGTTATCCGATCATCCAAATATATCCAAAAAAAATATTCCAAACCCATTTATGGCACTGAGGAAATCCCCAGTTTAAATTTTAACAATCATTCTTGGATTGCTTACTCGGAAAACAAAGAAGTACTCAATCCCTACCAACAGCTTCCACCTATCTTTTCCGAAGGCGAGAATGATGAATACGATTCTGAGATAAGGGAATATTTGGATTCCGTTCCACTGGAATATCTAGCGGACGGGGGTGCGGCACTAACCGCTTACAGTCTGGTTCTAAATTCCGAAAAATACCCCGTGGTTCAATCGGCACTAAAGACAGCATTGCTAAAATACTGTGAGTTGGATACCTTTGCCATGGTTCTTATATGGGAGAATTGGATGGATAAGTTGGGGAGGTTGTAGGGAAGGGGGAAATATTTCATAATCTTGGATCCACTGGTTCACTTTCCAATGCTAGTACTCCAAAAATTGGCTCATGTATTTTTCGTAGAGGTTCTTTTTTAATGAATCTTTCAAGTCCTTCAATACCGAGTGCAAACTCTCGTATTGCTAAGGATTGTTTTCTGGATAGTCCTCTGTTTTTTAGTCTTTCTAAATTCTCGGGATTGTCGTATTCTGGACCATATATTATTCTAAGATATTCTTTTCCTCTGCATTTTACTGCTGGTTGTAATAAATCTTGCGAACTAAAAGATACAAAATCGTACGGCTTTACGACCATTCCTTCTCCACCATTTTCTGTTATATGAAGCCACCATTGAATTGCTTCATCATAGCTTGATTGACTGTTCAGATCAACTATCCTATAATCTGTGGACTTAAATACTTGATTGTCGAATTTGGAAATCTCAGAAATATTTTCCATATGCCATAGATGGGTTTTGTCAATATGAACTTGTCCTTCGGTAGCCAATATGTGGAAGGGAGCTAATTTGTAATCCTCTATGCCATTTACATCCCAACAATAATTCTGATAGGATTTTTTATACTGCTCAATTGCTTTTCTTTTTTGAGAGTATCTTTTTAACATAAAAGAAGCTTTTGATACTCCTCTATCTTTTGCCATTTTTAATAATCTTTCAGCTTCAAGTAGTGCTGATTCCGCTGCAGCTCCAACAGATGCATATTGATCTTTGAGTAGGCTTTGAGCCTTTGCAGACCATGGCATAAGTTCAGCATCTAGACAGACCCAATCAGTTTCAAATTTTTCCCAAAAATTAGCCTTAGATAAACACTCATTGATTCGATCAAGGAATATTGTCTCGAGACTAGGATCATTGAAGAAATTTCTACCTGTTCTAGTATAACAAATTCCGATACCTTCATTTTCTATGCCAAACCGCTTCAAAGCTGTTTGATTGTTCTTACATAGAATTAAGATAACTCTAGAACCCATATGTTTTTCTTCGCACACTACTTTTGCGATACCTCTGTTTTTATAGTAGTTTAAAGCTTGAACAGGGTGTTCAAGGTAATCGTGAAGATCACTGCTAGCACAGGGAGACATTGTAGGAGGAAGGTAGATCATCCATTTTGGGTTGACAGCAAATCTACTCATTACTTCTAAAGCCGCGATAGAATTATCCTCTTTAATAGTTATAGACTTTCGTAATTTTGTGTGAATTATTCTTTTACCTAACACATCTTCAATATCTAAAAGGTCATCATTTTCTTGTTGGGAGCTAAGTGCTCTACTATATTCATTGAATCCAATTGGTCTAACAGGATCATAATATACTTTCTTAGCCTGAACAGAGACAATTTCCTCTTCCGGATATTTTAAAGCTGTTAATTTACCTCCAAATACGCAACCAGTATCTATATTGATTGTATTATTCAACCATTCTGATTCAGGAACCGGTGTATGGCCATAAACTACTTTTGCTTTACCCCTATATTCACTTGCCCAATTGTATCTAATAGGTAAACCGAATTCATCTATTTCACCGGTAGTTTCACCATACATGCAAAATGATCTTACTTGTCCTGATGCTCGACCATGCATATTTTCCTTTAAACCTGCATGAGATACAACCAATTTACCATTGTCAAATACATAGTGACTTATTAGATTGAATAAAAAATGGTTTATCTTTTTTTTGAAATCAGATGATTCGGATTCCAATTGCTTTACGGTTACTTCTAATCCGTGTTTAAGATGAACCTGTTTACCATTTAAATATTTTTGTAATTTTGCATCGTGATTACCAGCAACACAATAAGCCGCATTTGAATTCACCATACTCATTACCAGCCTTAAAACATTGGGTGAATCAGGCCCCCTATCTACAAGATCTCCTACAAAGATTGCTTTTCGATTATTAGGTGGTAGAACTTCAAATCCAAAATTTGAATCATCATTCTCAATCATTCTTACTTTATAACCTAACTTGATAAGTAATTCCTTCAACTCATCGAAACATCCATGTACATCACCAATTATATCAAATGGTCCCTCTTCGTTTGTCTTGTCATTATAGAGTTTTTCTCTTGTTATTTTATCAATACTCTGAATTTCATCAATTGATTTCAAAATATAAATTTGTCTAAATCCTTCTTGCTTTAGTCCTTTAACTGACTTTTTCAATTGTTGTGACTGTTGACGAATGACGTGATCCCCAAAATTTCTTTCAAGTCGAATTCGGTTTCTGTCTTGACAAATATTTTCTGGTATATCTAATACGATTGCAACTGGTAATGTATGGTATGTTCTTGCTAATTCAATTAAACCTTTTCTTGATTCCTTTTGTACGTTAGTTGCGTCAATTACAGTTAATAAACCATTTTTCAGACGTTTATCAACTATATAGTATAAAACATCAAAAGCATCTTTTGTTGCTGATTGATTATTTTCATCATCTGAAACCAAAGCCCTGCATTCATCAGATGAAATGATTTCCGTGCTTTTGAAATGCTTTTTGGCAAAGGAACTCTTTCCAGACCCAGAAACGCCAATTAATAGTACGAGTGAGAATTTTGGTATTTTAATTTCCATAGTTAAATATTGCCATTTGTGTCGGAGCACCAATAGTATCCAATTCATCTCCGATTGGATAAAAATTTACAGTATAACTATATTTTTTTGCAACCTTTTCTGCCCAATCTGTAAATTCTTTTCTGTTCCACTCGAATCGGTGGTCATCATGTCGCATTGAGGATCCATCTAAATTTTCATATATTACATTGTATTCTTTATTTGGTGTAGTAAGAATGATAGTATTAGGTTTTGCAATTCCAAATAATACTTTTTCAAATGATGAAAGTCTATTCAGGTCTAAATGCTCAATTACCTCAACAACAGCGGCGGCATCATAGCCCAAAAGTCTATTATCGCTGTAGGTTAATGACCCCTGGTATAATTTGATTTTTTCTTTCATCTTATGTGGTAAGTCTTCCCAATGAAGTCGATCCTTGGCTTTTATTAGTTCATTATAAGAAACGTCCATACCCACAATTTCTGTGAATTTTTGGTATTTTAATAATTCTTTCAGCAATTTTCCATCGCCGCAACCTAAATCCAAAATTCTTTTTGCTCCTGATTCAAGTAGCTTTTCTAGAACGAGTTGCATTCTTTTTTCATTTAGAGATTCTTTTTTTGATTTATCTGCTGAATTTTCCTTTAACTCGTCTTCAATGAATTCATTTACATTTCCTTCGTTCAATCTTGCTATTGCTATGTTTGACAGAGAGTTTAAATTAATTAGATATCTTCGAACTATAAGGTCTCTCTCCGGGTGTTCTTGTAGCCAGCCTTCCCCTTTAGAAAGAAGTTTATTGATCTCATCTTCACTTATGAAATAATGCTTATCGCTATCCAAAGTTGGAATTAATACGTAAAGATGAGATAATAGATCTTTGATAGTAATTGTGTTTTCAAGTTGGAGAGAAAAGTATTTACTTTCTCCCCATTCAGGAAATTTTTCATCTAGCATAATTCTTTTTGTAAGTATTTGATAACCAAGAGGTTTGAATAGTTTTCGTATCAATCTATCTCCTCCTCTAGGGGCCGGAATAGAAGTGATCGATACCTGCAAAGGAATTTTAGTATTTACTAATTCAGGTTTTTCTTTACATTTTCCATTCAACGCAGAAGAGAATAGTTTGGAAATAGCAACACTCATAAATGATGATGCTACATACGGGCGATCATTCACATAATTTCCTAAAGCAAATCCATCTAATCCATGTTTTCTTGCTTTTCGAACCAAATCAATAGGATCAATATCCAGTAAAAGATTTATACTAGCTTTACTATCACTGCATTCTGAGTAAAAAATATGTGCTTTACCGAAAGATAAATCAAAAGTCTGAAATTTATCCGGATGCTTGTGCAATAGAAAGCCTAGGTCAGTAGCAGGATTATAGTTTGTGGATATGGTTAAAATCAATTTTGTATAGCACTCGTATATGAATATTGGATTAGGAATTCTTTGAATT
>JAFIGA010000197.1 GCA_020831715.1 Leptospira sp.
AATTATTTTTATTTGGGGGAATTCTATTCACATAAAAATGAAACCGAACGAGCATTTTATTATTATGGAATCGCTCTTTCCAAGCTGGACAACCCCAATCAGATAAAACCGGAACTCATAGGTCTTTCACAAGATATATTCAATAAAAAACAAAGAACTCGTCTTAAAATAGCTGTTCCGATCATTCATTTAAAAATGGGAGAAACAGAAAAATTCAAAGAAGAATTGAACGAGGCTTATTATTTTGCGGATCAATTCTACCAAGAAAGAGAGCTTCTACATATTTTGATTCTTCAGGCTGAATATGATTATAAATACGCTAAAACCAATCAAGACTATTGGAGATCTTTAAATAGATTAAATAAGGCAACGGAAATATTAAAAAATAATCCGGGATTATTTTTAGAGATAAATGAATCATCAATAGGATATTTATTTAAATTAAAAAACTATAACAATATTAAACTAAAAAATTACAAAAATTTGTCCAAAGACAGAGAGGCATTATTCAGTGCGATATTTTTCAGACAATTGGTTACCAATCAATTCCATTTTCGCGAAAAAAAGACAACTGAACTTTTAAATCAATTAAAGTATTCTATTCGAAAAGATAGAAATTATATCAAAAAAATGGAGGATGCTCTTACCTTAGGTCTACAAATTCAAAGAGTGGAAAAGGCGAAAAAAGAAAACTACCTGGATTTTCAAAGAATCGCAAAAGATTTCCAAGATTCCACTCCACTTAAAATAAATATTTTGTCATGGATTAATCCCCCTGATACTAAAATCACTAACTTGAATACCGACGAAACATTTGTGGAAATATATAAATCCGATAACAAAGTTTTACTTTTATTGGATAACGAAAAAGTATCAAAGAATAAAGAATTCTCTATCCAAGAAGGAGAAAGCCTGGAAATCAGATTAGGATATGAATTGGAAAATATTTTGAAAAATTTTCCTAATACCAAATCACTGGCAATCAGTCCTCCTCCAAGTTTACATAGTTTTAACTTTTTTCAGATTCAATATAAAAATAAAAATTTAAATGAATCATTTCCTTTGCGCTTCATTCCTCGCAGAGGAGCATTGAGTCCGATTGAATCACCCGGTACAATATTAAAGAGGATCACAAGTATAGATACAACTGAGATTGAAAAATCGAAGAAAGATGAGTTTCTTTTCAATCCTATGGAATTTATTTTATCCCCATTTACAACTCCGAAAAAGATTAAATCAGATCTAAATTTTAGGATTATACCCACTTACCAAACAAGATCTTTTATTGATGATTCCAACGTCATCGAAGGACCTACTGATTTCACAAATCGAAAACAATTTCTGGGAGAATCACGATATGGCTATCTTACAATAAAAGATATTGTTGAAGAACAAAATTATGTGGAGGTAGTAGTTTTAAACAATTATCAACCCAATAGAGATAACTATATGAAAGTTAGTTTTCTCCTGGATATTCTCCAGATGTCGGGAGTGAATTCACTTCTCCTGATTCCAGGTTCAGAAGACAGTGAAAAGAAAAGAAACGAACTCTTACTCAATATCAATCAAGCATCAACGATAGCACAAAAAGAACAGATTTTTATTTTTGGAAAGCCAATAATAAAAAGAAATACCAAATCCCAAGAATCCAATCTTGATGAAATTACCGTCCTCAATAAAAAAGCCATCCTACTGGAACGTGAAGAGAAGTGGACAGAATCATTAAGATACCTACTCCAAGCCAATTCTTTGATAGATCGACAGGATCAAGATATTCAAATCTCTCAAGAGATTCACATAGCCAGAATAAAATCTAAAAAAAGAACAAACAACATCATGGATCCTTTTCTATTTCTTCTGGATGAATTCGAAAAGTCAGGAAAAGCAAGAAAAGACGTCCTACTAAATGCGACTATTCATTGCTATATATATTCAAAACCTCAAGACTGTGAAAAATATTACAATGCTTTTCTTAAAGAAAATACTTCCTCTAAAGATGAAAGTAAAATTTTAGATTTTTACAGAAATTTAGCAATAGGAAATAAATACTATATATATGAAAATTACAGTGAATTTATAAAATTAACAAAAATCAAGGATCCTTTACTTTATCATATAGACTTGGGTAAAATGTTTCTGAAACAGTTTATGTGGAAATATGCGAATGACCATATCGAATTAGCAAATAATGAAGCCAGAACTAAATCAGAACAATCCATTGCTTTAAAAATAAAATCTCAATTACAATGGGAAAAGTATTTTATTACCGGTAAATTCAATAAAGACCTATCATTCAATTCCGATAGACTCTATAGCCGAGCTATCAATAAAGATTGGAATGCTCTCGAAACTGAATTGGAAAAAGAGCTAAATTCAACAGAAAATTATTTTAGAAAAAACTATCTGAAAAGAATATACAGCTCTTATAAAAAATTAAGATCTGAATCGGATTTTGAACCAATCAATCTCGGACCACTCTACTTAAAAGACGGTTCATCATCGCAAATACTCTTGGACGAAGCGGAACGAAGCTTTTTATTCTTCACTCTGACTTCATCTATACCTTACCAGAAAGGAAAAGAACTAAATAATAACTTTGATATCTTGCATAAATCCGAAATTTCTCAAGGCAACACGAACAGAGCAAATTGGATGTTAATTGAATGGGCATCATATCTATATTATAACGGTGATAAAGAAAATGCCAAAAATTACTTTCAGAAATTTGAAAAAAACTTTAAATATTCGAAGGAAGAAATAGTAGGAGTTTATTCCAATCTAAAATACAAATTATCCCTTAATTTTAATGATATCAAAATCACAAAAGAAGATTTAAATATATTCAAACAAACAAACCCGGAATGGCAGAAGGATTACACACTAACATCTCAACTAGAAAAATCATCCGAGTTCATGCCATTCATCATTAATTCCATTCAAAGCAAAAACGTGGAATTGGATGACTATACCAATCGACAAATATTTGATTTGATCGAGATACTCATGAAAAAAAGTCTCTCATCCAAAGACAATGCAACATTTATTGAATTGGGCTTTCTAAAGGAGAAAATAAGATCCTATAATACAAAGACTCTCGGAAAAATTCCTTCCACAGGTCAATTGAATCTAAAATGGAAACCAATTGTTCAGGGTTTGGTGCAAAAGCTTCCTCAAGATCAATCTATTAAAGGAATTTTGGATTTGGGAGTTGAATCTTATAGCTTTACCATTGAAAACAAAAAAATAGACATCCAACCTGCCATTTCCGATAACCGTATAGTTAAATTTGACAATTATCGCTACTTATACTCTATCAAAAATGAAGGGGGAACTATAGCTCAGCAAAAAGTTTTAGAGAAAAAATATCGTAATATATTGAAGTTTAACAATTTACAAATCACCTATCTCTATCTTCCAAGCTACCATTTTAAGGTTACTATTAAACCCAGAAGACTGGATCGCTTCGTTTATTTCTTAAATCCTGATCAACTTTTGGAAAATCCAATTTATAATTCTGCAAAAGATTTCCAAGGCGACTTCCCTATAAAGAATATGAATATCTCTACTCGGAATGATTTGGCTTGGAAGAAAAAATTGGATTTGGAATCTATGGAAATAAACTATCGCAATGGTTTAGCCAATACTAAACCGTTTATTGTGTCCGCTGAAGATCTGGAGTTATCAATGGGAAAACAGATTAAATTTGGTGGAAGAGATCTGCAGTCAGTAAAATTTATTCCGGTAAGAAATGGATGCTGGATTCATACAGGATCACTTCTGGTAAATACATCTTTAAAAACCGACGACATGGCACATAGTCTATACTTCTGGGATAGGCTTCACTACGGTCCGGGGATTGTTAATGTTGCCGATTCGACAGATACTCATGTCGCATACTTTCTAAAAGAATTCCTAACTAAAAAATACAATGATAGAAACTATCATGAAAGATACTATTTAGCTTATGAATCTCTAAAAAATAATTGGAAGGAAGACCGGTATTGGAATGGATGGAAAACTTATACGAATACATTTATAATGGATAAAAATCCTTAAATGATTAAAAATCTTATAATAAGTTATTTCAAAAGATCAGTATAAGATTTTTCGATATTAGGTGACTTCATGAAATACGTACCAATCAAAAAGCCGTCAACAATACCTTGCAAGTTTTCCCAATCTGATCTGGAATGGATACCGGATTCTCCAATTCTCAGGATTCCATTTGGAATAGAATCGGCTAGTTCTCTGATAAGGTTGGAATATATCTGAAAATTGTCCAAATCTCTTGTATTGATTCCGATAATTTCGGCACCTGCATCAACAGCTACGTCAATCTCACTTCGATTATGGGTCTCAACCAGAACATCCATACCCAATGACTTACTATAGTTATGCAGTCTTTTTAGATCTTGAGGGGATAGTATTCTAACAATTAATAAAATTGCTGATGCACCAAAGGCTCTTGCTTCATCGATCTGCAATTCATCGATAATAAAATCCTTACGTATAACAGGAATATGAACAGCTGCGGAGACCTTTCTTACATCTTCAATACTTCCTCCGAAGTATTGAGAATCACTCAATACAGAAATTGCCCTAGCCCCACAAGATTCATAAATTTTAGCAATAGATACAGGATCATAGTCTTCTCGAATTACGCCTGCAGATGGACTCTGTTTCTTACACTCTGCGATGATTGAGGGGAAGTCTCCATCCATTAAACTTTTCTTTAATGAATGAATGATCGTCTCTTCGGAAGGAAATGAAGAAGGAGAGAGCCTTTCTACTTCCTCCTTCTTGGTGCGAACTATTTTTTCAAGGATTGGATTCGTTGTTTTGAACCTAAAAATCTAGAAAGATGAAACTGCTTCAGCTTCTGTTTCATAGATGTCAAAAAGGGAAGTCAATTCAATTACATCAAAAATTCTCTTTACTGCAGGCTTGATATTGCAAATTTTCAATACACCCTCTTTGGAATTTAATTTTCGAAGAGTAGAAATACAAGCCCTAAAACCGGAGGAGGACATATAATCCACATCCTTCATGTTCAGTAAAACTTTAGTGTGACCACCATTTTCAATTAAATCCGCAAGACCTTCTTCCACTTCATTGGCGACAGACACATCAAGTCTGCCTTCAAGATTAACCACTAATATTCCATTATTTACATTGTGTTTTAGCAAAATTCCAGACCTTCCATTTTGTTATTTTCTATTAAAAATGATGGAATCATAGCGTCAAGATAAGTTTTAGTATTTTTATATGGATTCTTCAATCAAAAAAATTATCATTCTCGGGGCGGGTATATCGGGTAAGGCTGCATTTCAACTTTTGGAAAAACTCCAAAAAGCACCACTCTTGGTTGATAGTAAGGAAGGACTTGCCGATTCCGAAGAAAATGCATTGTTGCATCTTGACCCTTCCCTGGTGAAATCCATCATTAAGAGTCCGGGAATTTCACCCAATCACATTTGGCTAAAAATTGCGAAGCAAAAAAACATATCCATATCCTCAGAAGTTCAACTCGCGCGAAGATTTTTTCATGGCAAAACTGTGGGTATCACCGGAACAGATGGAAAATCCACAACAACCAGTTTAGTTCATCATCTACTTTCCTCTCAGATAAAAGATGCAGAACTTGGAGGAAATATCGGTCGAGCCTTTTCTGAATTTTGTCTGCGTTCATCAAAAATTGCAGCTTTGGAATTATCAAGTTACCAACTGGAAGATTCAGAGAACCTCCGGTTGGACGCATCTTCCATCCTTAACATTGCAACAGACCACCTTGAAAGACATGGAAACATGGATTCGTATATTAAAGCCAAATGTAAAATTATTGACAAAAAAAATAAAAACCATTCTTTCTTTACAACACTTAAAACTTGGAATCAAATTTCTGATTATCTTAAAGATTTGGAATGTAAAATTCATATTCTTGAAAATGAAGATTTTGATCCCGAAATTTCCAAACCCTATAAACCAATTCCTGGTTCAAAATTGACCAAAATAAATTTCCAAAATAAATTTATTCAGACTCCCAATGCAAAATATAGTTTTGATGACTTTAATCTACAAGGTAATCATAATATAGAAAATTTAGGAATTGCTATCATGATCGCCGAAGAAATGGGAATACAAAAAGAAAATATACAATCTGCAATTTCTAAATTCCAAGGTCTAAACCACCGATTTGAAAGCTTCTATAAAATCCAAAATAGCAATTTTATAAACGACTCCAAAGCTACCAATCTTCACAGCCTGATGGCATGGCTTAAGGATTACCCATTTGCCCAAAAGAAACTCATCCTTCTCATCGGAGGAAGACCAAAAGAAGAACCCGTTGATTGCCTATTTCCGATATTTCAAGAATTCAATGGAACTATTTTTGTTTTTGGCGAGGCATCTAAAATTTGGAGACAAGAACTCATTGGATTCCAAGGTAAAATCCAATTTGTAGACAAAATAGAAGAGGCATTGATTCACATAAAATCTCATTATCAAAAAGAAGGAAATCAAGCCTGCGATGTCATTCTTAGCCCAGCATGTGCCAGCTTTGATCAATTCAAGAATTTTGAAGAGAGAGGCAATCATTTCAAGGATTATGTAAAAACTCTGTTCAAATAATTTTTTTTTAAAATCCACAGAAAAAAATCTTGTACACTAAAGGGTTTTTCTTATATTCAGTTTAATGGGGAAGATCCAAGAAAATATTACTTTGTTAGGAGTAACCGGTGGTGTGGGCACAGGAAAATCGACTGTAACCCGAATGCTGGAATCCAAAGGTATGATTCGGATTGATTCCGATGAAATTGCAAAAAGTTTTACCGATTCCAATTCTCCGGTTCGTAAGGAAATACAAGATATTTTTGGCAAAAACTGCTTTCCTGAAGCTGAGCCTGCAGATCGTGCTATGATTGCAAAAATTGCATTCTCGGAACCCGAGAAAAAAAAGGCATTGGAAAAATTGGTACATCCCCTAGTTCGAAAAGAATTCTTGAATCGACTTCTAGCTATCACCGAAAAAGCAATGGTTGCCTGGGAAGTTCCTTTATTGTTTGAAACGGATTCCTATACTCTCTGCGACGCAACTCTCTGTGTGTATCTTAGCGAAGACCAAGCTTGGGATCGCGTTAAAGAACGTGGAGGGATGAGTGAGGAAGATTTCAGAAAGCGAGTTCGAAATCAAATGAATATAGAGAAAAAAAAGTCTCTCTCGGATTTTATCATTCGAAACGATAATACTAAGGAAGAGTTGGATAGAGAATTAGACATAATTCTTAAAAAATTACAAATGAGGTTCCATCCATGAAAGAAAAAGTTTTCTACATAGTCAACTTAGACAAAAAACGTATCAGTGTATTATCATTATTTTTAGTTGGATTGTTATTTTCCTTCTTTTTCCTGGGAGTATCCGTTGGAAAAGGAAATGCCATAGTTCAAAATCGTTATGATGCATTTCCACAAGAAAATAAAAAAGTTATTGAAAAACCCGAAAATAGCGAATCAACAGAAGATCAGACCGTCACATTTTCCAATAAAGCTCCCGAGATTTTAGATAGCAACAAAGTATCTAACGAAGAGTCCGAAGTGGTTGATCTTCAAACTCCCGGTGAAAATGTAAAAAGACAAGAAAATCTTCACCAAGATAAGCCCGCTCCCAATCTACAAAAGAAGTCACCAAAGAAACAAATCACAGCATCCTCAAATACCGGAAGTGGTAGTTACACCATCCAATTGGCTGCTTTTACAAGCTTATCTGATGCGGAATTTTACATAAAAAGAATTATTAAAGACAATCCCAATCTAAAATCCAAGCCGTTTTCCAAAAAAAGTGGAAAATTCTATTTGGTTCGCATTGGTGGATCCAACGATCAGGATGAATTGAAAAATTTGTTGAAAAATTTAAAAATTGATGAAAAAATAAGAAACCAGGCACTAATCGTAAAAAACTCTTAGATTCGAGCAATTTATGAAAAACAAAGCCCTTACTTTATGGGAATCCGTATGGGTTCCCGGTTCTGATAAGAAAAAATCCACAAATTTTAAGAACGGCATTAAATCCACAATACGCTTATTCTTTGCCGCTACAGAAAGGTTTAGAAAAGATGAAGATCTTATCCGTGCCGCTTCCATAAGCTATGCGCTTGTTGTAAGTTTTATTCCAACCTTGATAGTTGGTCTCCTTTTAGCGGCAAATTTTATCAACATCAAGGATTATGAAGAATTAGCCAAAGAGTATGTAAGAAAAAATGCAATCCCCATGGATGTGGGTGCTTATTTTAAGATCGTCTATGAACTTCTTAACAATACGGCGGCTTTGACAGGTATTGGTTTTTTGTTTGTACTTTTCTCCACAACATCTGTCCTCAGAAATTTGGAAGAGGCGATGAACAAAATATGGCATATTAAAAAGAAAAGACCATTCATTCAAAAAGTTGCAGAGTTTATTATGATAATCATATTCGGACCGATTTTGTTGGTGATTGGACTGAGTACCGGACAAAATATCCTAAACCAATTCTCTGCACCCACTCTTCTAAAAATCGATTCATCCAATGATAAAGAATACATTCTAGGAAACAAAAGAATATTCCTCGAAAGAGTTGAAGATAAATGGAAATACTCGGATCTCCTTAAAAAAGTAGATTTTGATTTTCAAAAAGAACCAATTGTTTTCGATCCTGAAACCAATTCAATACTTTCAGAAAAAGAGCTTCAACCTCTTGCACATAGAATAAAAAAATCCACACGATCCGAAATAATAGATTCCAGTTTAATTGATTTTGCAACAGTTGGGGATAATTTGTACATCTTGGTCGAAAACGGAACCCTACTCTACTCTCGCAATAATGGGGAATACTGGATGGCGAGAAAGTTTCAAAGAAAGCAATTAAATATTTTAGTTAGGGCAAGTTTTAAGAAAATTTATTTTTTCAATGATAAGGAAGGTGTTATTATTGGTAAATCCGGATTGATATTAAAAACAGAAGATGCCGGTGAAACTTGGATACCGAAATACAACTCAATTGTTGACGCAGATCTTCATGATATTGCTGAGATACGGCAGGGCGAGCACTTGATAATAGGTGAATCTCTCAGTGCTTATCTAACTGTTGATAACGGAAATAATTGGAGAAAATTCAATCCTATCGCCAATATTGATAGTTATGACAAAGAAAATTTAAATAGTATAGAAGTTTTAGGAGAAAACATTTTCATCTGTGGTGATTCCGGAGTGATATTAAAATCTAAGAATAACGGAAGAACTTGGACTAAGAAAAATTTAGCCAACAAAAAATACGACTTTCATGATATACTCTTCTTGGATAATGAAAGAGGTATTATGGTTGGAGATAGTGGTAATATTCGCTATACCTTGGATGGGGGAAGTATTTGGAGGCAAGCCAGAACAGGCACGGAACAAGATCTTTTCTCTGCTCATTATAGCGAGAAATCCAACCAAATATTCATTGCCGGGCAAAATTACCACATCCTTAGCAACAAAGAAATCGGAAAACTGGATCATTTTGTGATCATAGAAAAAACACCCATTTGGAGAATTCTCATATCAGCATTTGGCAGATTCTTTCTTCCTTTCTTGGTATTATGGCTCATTTTCTTCTTTGTTTATCAAATTATGCCATTTACAAATGTGCGTTTTTCCGCGGCGGCTATTGGTGCGTTTTGTACTTCGACTGCATTGGTTTTCTTTTTGCTTGGTTTCCAAGTCTATGTTTCTTATTTTTCGGCGGGAAAATTTGCCATATATGGAACTTTGGCGGCAATTCCATTGGCATTGCTAATGATATATATATCTACTATTATTGTATTATATGGTTGTGAAATATCTTTTCTAATACAACATCCCAATCTGATAATGCTTTCTTATCAAAAAAGGAATGTGGAGGAATTGGAAAAACATCAAATCTGGCAAGGCATTCAGATTTTATACCATATCCACGAGAATTTCAATAAAGGAAAAGGTGAGACTACAGATAAAGACTTAATCAAAAAATGCAAAGTTGATCCTAGTGAATTGGATAGAATTATTTCTATCTATATAAAAAATAATATGTTGGCAAGAACCGAGAATGGCGGTCTTGCTCCCTTGTTATCCTCCGAAAAAATTACTTTGGATAAATTAGTGGATATTTTAAGCCCTGCAGGTTTTGATATAACAGATTATGATTCTGGGAATATTTTGGTTAAAGAGCTAAAGCCAATTTTTGAAAATTACAAAATGGCTAAAACTAAGATATTTAAAGAAAAAACAATTGCAGATTTATTGAAATCTTAAATGATCATACTATAGGAGAATATATTATGAGTTGTATTGTAGCAGATGGAATGGAGACTTTATTGGTATTTGGATTACTCTTCGCTTTTACGCTTTGGAAGAATCATTCGACTCGCCTTGGTATATCGAAGAACTAGTTTACTATTTTGGTGAACAAGAACACCTTTCTTTAAAACAGAACCTGAAATATACTTTCCATTCAGATAGATTACCCATTCTTTTTGGAAATTATTTCGGGTTCCCATTATATCGAAAATATCGATGGATTGATTGGTAGTTATAAATCTCATAGATGGATCGTTTCTGAGGCTGAACTCGGAAAATAAATCATTCAAATCCATTCTATCAACCTCAGAAGGTAAAAAGTAAATTTCTTCTCGATCTTCATAATAGACGATCATTTTGAATCCCAATTTATCATCGAAATTTTTCGTGTTTTGAAACAAGATGCCACATTGAAAAAAAAAGATAGAGATGATTAGAATAACATACTTCATATTACTCCAAAATATTAGTGATTCAAGATATCATCCATCATTTTTCTGATTTTTTCTGTACATATAAATTCAATTTAAGTAGATAATAGAATAAATGGCTGAATCATTAAACGAAATAGACTATCTCACTGCGAAATCCATTCTACAAAGGGAACTATCCGAACACAATTTAATAAAAAATGGACAATTGACCTGTCCTGAATTAGTTCGTGACAAAGGCGAAACACGAATTGAATTTCCCGCTCCGGGACTCAATCGCTCTTCCCTTTACGAATGCCTTCTCATTATAAAAAACCATATCGAATATTTTCGAATACATAGCATTGACAGCAATTTTTTGACTTTGCAAGCATTGAATAATAATTTATTCGATACTCAAAATATAACCAAGAATATAAAATTTCGTTTTTTATTTTATTCCGGATCAACTAAAGTTGAAATCTCAAAACAGAGCAATTACTTGGAATCGGAGATTTTGGCGATTCTGGAATTATTTCAATATGTTTTTAGGGAAGATCAAAAATCTGAAATCAATCCAAAAGAAATTTTAAATCGTTTGGGGATTGAAGTTTTTGACCCACTGGAAGCAGAGATAAAAGGAAAAATCATAGATTTCGATCATATCTTTGGCTATGAATCTGTAAAAAATGAAATATTAGAAACTATAGTTATGCCATTGAAAAATCCCGATATTTTCAATCAAGTAACCAATCTCACCAGAAAATTTCCAACCAATAATAGACCGCGTGCAATCCTTTTCGAAGGGGAACCGGGCGTGGGGAAAACTACAATGGCGAAAGCTGTTGCTTGCTTATGTAAAATCCCTTTGGTTTACGTCCCCATTGAATCAATCATGAGCAAATACTACGGAGAAAGCGCCAAGAATCTTTCTATGATTTTTGACTGTGCGCAACTTTTTCCCGAAGCATTGATCTTTTTGGATGAAATTGATTCCCTTGCGGGAAAAAGAGAAGACGGAATGTTTGAAGCTACCAAGACAATGCTCTCGGTATTGCTCAGAAAATTAGATGGATTTGGCGGTAAGCCGGGTAGCATCACGCTCGGAGCCACCAATAGAAAGCAAGATCTGGATTCGGCTCTTCTTTCCAGATTTGATAAAAGCATTTATTTCCCACTCCCCAATCTAGAGGAAGTTTCGGCGATTCTTTCAGGTTATGCAATCCATCTGAATGATTCAGAGAGAAATCAAATTTCCGCTCTATTACCCGAATATTCCGGTCGTAAGATCAAAGATTTCTGTGATTATGTAGAGCGAAAATGGGCAACTGGGCTCATAGAAAAAAGCCTTCCCCCCTCGCCACCACCTCTCAAATTGTATTTAGATGTTGCCGAAAAGGAAAAAAATGGTTTTTGATAGGAAATTTTTTTTAATCCTATGATGAGTTTTATTTTAGAACTATAAATTCCATAATATAAAAACCGATACTAAAAAAGAGGATATTTCTTTACGAATAGTTGTATTTTGAAATACCCTTTAAATAGCTGGATACAGGACAGAATAGAAATGAAGAAAAGATACTTTTTACCCATACTCGCCATAGTAGTAGGTCTCTCCGCACAGGATGGACAAGAAAATAGACCTGCAGGAATCGATGGTTCCCAAGAAGGACAGGCTATTGCAGAAACAGAAAAGAAACTTGATGATAGAATCTTTGAAAAAAACAAACGACTCACTCGTCACACTGTCCTTTTCAAAATGAAAATTAGGACTCTTCCTCACAGAACAGTGCTATATAAAGGAAAACCATCACAAGATGGAATGACCTGTGAGATTGCAGTTGACCAAGAAGCAAAAGACAATAGCTGTATGCACCTTGAAATTTACAGCTTTATCAAATCTGATGATGGAAAATCCGAGATGAATCTTGGACCACGAAACAAAAAGATAATTTTGTTTTTTGATGGTCAGAACAGCGATGATCCGGATCCAAGAAAAGAAGCTCCTAGAAATTTAACTAGAATTAGATCCGTTATCTACAAATACAACTTTGAAATTGAAGACAAAGTTTTCTCTGAAATAGCCGACCAAGCTCCGAATTCTCAACCGGAACACAATGATAAGATGGAATTATTCTACCAACACGATGGATACCCATTTTATGGAACTCCGGAGTCACCATCTGAAAAAGGAGTTGGTAAATACATTCTTGCAAATGTCGAAAACACAAAATCCAATCCAATTAGAAATAACTTTAAAAGAGATTTCTATGTAAAGCATTTGGATCAGTTCGACAAATTGTTTGTTAAAATCTTCGATTATAATGATAGAGATGCTAACAAGCACTACAAAAAGAATGTTGAGACTCTAAAAAACTCACTAAAATATTAGATTGCATTGCATTCGTTCTTGTTCCAGTTGTAATGTAAAATTAAGAATCCCTCTCAACCGAGGGATTCTTGTTATTATCTGTCCCAATTGTAACAATCGTTTCGAATTTAATTCGGATCAACAACTTGCTGAGCAGGAAAGTCCCCACTCAAGCTACTCCCCTGTTATAGATATTCCCAAATTACCACGCTTAAACAAAAATCATCTCATAGGCTTTCTACTATTCTTTATTCTTGCAATCTATATTATTCGCGGTTACAGCTCACCCGATAAGGAAATACCGGATAGAGATTCAATATTTCAAGAAGAGAGACCTGAATTGGAAATAGAAGAAAAGAGTGCACCTTTTTCTATTTAGAAATATACCTTACAACTGGGAATTTCTTGATTCAATCTATCCAACATGGATTCTTCCAAAGGGTTTCCTTTTAGAATAATTTCCTTCAAAGACTTCAGCTCAAATAAAGAATCAGGAAGTTTTTTCAATTGGTTTCTGGCAAGATAGATATCTTGAATATCAGACCATTTGCCTACACTATCCGGCAAAACTTCCAATCGATTTCGATCTAAATCGATGTATTGAATCCTAACACAGTCTCCAATAGAATCGGGAAGTTTTTCCAATTTATTGAACCTTAGATATAAGTCTGTTAGATTGCTCAGTTTCCCTATATTTTCAGGCAAATTCTCCAAGAGATTCTCATCTAAATACAAATGATTCAACGAATTTAATTCACATAGGCTATCAGGGAGATCTTTGATCCGATTCTTTTCCAATATGAGGTAGCTTAAATTCTGCAAATTGGAAATAGAAGAATCAATAGTTGATATTCTATTCTGACTGATATCTAAATATTCCAAGTTTTCACAATTGCTAAAACTTTGTGCAACTTCAGATAGTTGATTCAATTCAAGATTGAGATATTCTAATTTGGGAAAGGCTCCTGCCTTGAATTCAAATTCATGGATATAATTGCCTTTTATGTCAAGATCTTTGAGATTAGTCAACGATCCCAGCCAGGAAGGAATTCTTTTTATGGCATTGTGTTGGAGATACAATTCTTCTAAGCTGAGAAATTCTTGGATTTCTTCCGGGATAATTTCTAAATTTAGATTGGATAGATCAAGTATTTTTAATACTTTTTTTTTATCCCACAAAGTCGATGGTATCAAATTTTTCAGTGCCAAGATATACCCCTTATTGAATAGTTTATTTTTATGAACTATATAGTATTAGAACAAGAAGAAAAAGAAAATAATCAAAATATTTATCTTCTTAATAAACGAAAATCTATACATATAAAAAATATTTTGAAAAAAACCAACATAGGCAGTAATTTTAAATCTTTGGTCATAGGTATAGGTCAAGGAATCATTGAACTCATAGATTGGGAAGGTGATTTGGCAAGAGTTAAGTTTTCAAATGATGCAACAAATGAGATTTTGGAGGATTTTCGCCACTGTATTTCCTTATTTATTCCACTTCCCAGACCTCAAACAGGAAAGAAATTATTGCACCTATGCGGATGCTTTGGAATACAGAATCTATATTTCTATGCGGATAATCATAATAAAGAGTATCTCACTTCACCTGTCTATAATGATAGTTGGAAGGATTACTGGTTGTCAGGTGTAGAGCAGACAGGAAGCTTTCAAAAGTTAAATATTACAATTGCACCATATACACCCAATTGGAACAAAATTGAAACAATTGATTTTTCCGAAGCAATAAACTACTGCTTTCACCCCGGCTCGCCAGAGTCCTTACACGATTTTTATTCAAGGAATAATAGCAGTAATTATGAAACTCAATTCAATTCGGAACAAATTAGAATTTCTTCCCCTAATAAATTGGCTTATACCAATCTATTCCTTGGTTCTGAAAGCGGATACAGACAGAATGAATTGGAATCCATTGGGAATATCCCCAATATAATTTTTCTAAACATAGGCAAAAAAATTCTAAGAACTGAATATGCGCTTTCTTCGATTCTATTCTATCTAGAAAACGAAAGACGATGAAGCAAGGACTCGAATCTCATCGAAGGATCTAAATCCTATTTCATTTTCCTCCAAGGTCCATCTTCTCAGATTCTGCAATCTCAATTGAATCGGACCCATTGGCAGGGATAATTCAACAGCACCCATACTGCTATTATCAATTCTAAAGGCTTCTCCGGTTCCATCAAATCCTTTCTTGGTATAGAAGAAGCTCAACGTAGCACTCGATCCAAGTGGAATATAAGAGGCAAGGAAGATTCTGGAATTCCCTGTTCCTTCATAGTTCTCATAACTTACTTCAAAGCTATAGTTGTAGTAGTTAAACAGTAGAGTATAGAAATATCCTGAAATTCCACCTGTAGTATCACGCCCTAAAGCATCTTGAAACTTGGGATTCATGGGATCCTCTGATGTTAGATTTCCATGAAATCTTTCTACTTCATAGAAGGTATCAAAATACATAGGAATATAGTTTGAGCTCATTTTTCTAAATTCCGGCTTAATGATTACATTGATATCTTTATCCCCAAATCTCGCCATAAAACCATAATGGGTTCCTCCGGAATTTTCCAATTCACGGATAGTATTTACATCTAGGTAGGGAGTAAATTCCCAATATTTCATGTTCAACAGCCTGTATTCGACATCAATCCCTTCAACGGAAACCCTTCCATCTTCTTTTACTCGGGGCATGTCTCTATTTTCAATTCTTTCCGGAATTCCTGTCTGAGAATAATTTAAAGTAAGCGGCATATTACCATCAAATGCTCTTGTAAAACCAACTGTTAAACGATTGTACCACTCATCCTTTTCTTCGATTTCCATTTTGCTGTATTTGGAAACCGGCTTGGGTAATTCTCTTTTCTTTTTCTTTCTTTGTTCGAGCTCTTCGAGAACGGTTTTTCTACCTGCTTCGTCCATGACATTTCCACGAGTTTGCATCATTCCCACGTATTCATCTTCTACTTGAAAATGTTCTTTATGTATATTGAATAGATTGTAGACACCACGACCCAAAGCAAGTGGCTTGATATAAACTCGAACAGCATTTACATCCCTTGAATACAATGAATTGGAAAAAAATTGAACACCACCATAATCGGAATTCACATCACTCATGACACCTACATTGTATACATCATGACGAATATTATTATTGTATTGATTAACAATAGTTCCATGACCAATTCGTCCATCTCGAATATCACCCGCATAGAAGGAATAGGTTAACTTGCCGGGTGCTTCCCTTTCGTATTGACCATACCATATATAGTTGACAGTTCTGAAATAATCGGAAGGTTCATTGTAATCAAATCTTCGAAGTTGTCCGGGATTGCTATCTTCTATCTGAGGATCATTGTCCACTGCCAAGACATTCAAAGGAAGAGAGAAGGACATTCCAAACTCTTCATTTACATTATAGCTTAGATTTGGTGATAGATGAAAATAAACGTCGTTATCATAGGATACGGCACCATAATCGAGAGTAAAACTATCGGCTTTTCTTCCGGTTCTTGCAGACGGAACCCATGCCTCTGCAATTATGCTAGTATTGAGAATTCCCCCTATAAGGAAAATCATCCATTTCATCCGGAATGAGTTCATATACTTATATATCGAGATGCTGAGCATGAAAATTGATCTAAAAATTTGCCCAAGATACTTCCAAAAAAACGAAATATTATTCCAAGATAACAGATTTTCTCTTTACATCTAGAGCTCAATTCTTAGCATGGAAACTTGAAATCATAAACGGAGCAGAAAATTATGCCAAGAAATTTTAAACCTGAAACCATCGCTTTGCATGGAGGGCAAGAAGTCGACCCAACCACAACTTCGAGAGCACTTCCTATCTATCAAACCACATCTTATGTTTTTAAAGATACAGAACATGCGGCAAAATTATTTGGTCTCCAAGAATTTGGAAATATTTATACAAGACTTATGAATCCAACAACAGACGTGTTGGAGAAAAGAGTAGCCGCTCTCGAAGGTGGTGTAGCCGCTCTCGCAACCTCCTCCGGTCAAGCGGCAGAAACCCTTGCCATCCTGAACTGCGTGGAGACCGGTCAAGAAGTTGTTTCTTCCGCATCACTCTATGGTGGAACCTATAACTTGTTTCATTATACCCTTCCTAAAATGGGAATCAAGGTTAATTTTGTAGATCCATCCGATCCGGAAAATTTCCGAAAGGCAGTAAATGATAAAACAAGAGCCTTCTATGTCGAAACTTTGGGTAACCCCAAACTCGATACAATGGACATTGAAAAAATTTCCAAAATTGCAAAAGAAGTAGGAGTTCCACTGATTGTAGATAACACAATGCCATCTCCTTTCTTGGTAAATCCCATCAAGCATGGCGCTGATATTGTTGTTCAATCTCTTACTAAGTTCTTAGGTGGACATGGGACAAGCATTGGTGGTATCATTGTGGATGCTGGAACTTTCAATTGGGGCAATGGAAAATTCAAAGGTTTCACAGAACCGGATCCATCTTACCACGGTTTGAAATTTTGGGACGTTTTTGGAAATTTTGAACCATTCGGTGGAGTAAACATAGCTTATATCATTAAAGCTAGAGTTCAAGGCCTCAGAGATCTAGGTCCGGCAATCTCTCCATTCAACGCTTGGCAGATCATCCAAGGTATTGAGACTCTTCCACTTCGTATGGAAAGACATTCTACCAATGCTTTGAAAGTTGCAGAATTTTTAAAGAATCATCCAAAAGTAGAATGGGTCAACTATCCTGGTCTTCCCAGTGACCCAACCCACGAGTTGGCAAAAAAATACCACCACAGAGGATTGTTCGGAGCCATTGTAGGTTTTGAAATTAAGGGTGGAGTGGAAAAAGCAAGGAAATTTATTGATAGTTTGGAACTTTTCAGCTTGCTTGCCAATATTGGTGATGCGAAGTCTCTATCCATTCACCCTGCCTCCACAACACATTCACAATTAACAGAGGCAGAACAAAGATCTGCAGGGGTAACACCCGGGTTTGTCCGACTATCTGTAGGATTGGAACATATAGATGATATTCTTCTAGACTTAGAGGAGGGATTGAAAAACATATAAATCTGAATGCAAAATCATGGTTCTTTAGGACTTGTAGAAACAAAAATAGCAAAACTAGGTAATCTCAAATTAGAAAATGGAGAAACCATTGAAAATTTAGAGGTTGCCTATGAAACCTATGGAACCTTAAATTCAGATTTATCAAATGCAATCCTAGTCTGCCACGCTCTCTCAGGAGATGCCCATGCGGCAGGCTTTCATGAAAATGCAAAAAAACCGGGTTGGTGGGATTACTACATCGGCCCCGGTAAAGCGTTGGATACGAATCAATATTTTGTAATCTCTACCAATGTGATTGGAGGCTG
>JAFIGA010000201.1 GCA_020831715.1 Leptospira sp.
AGCCCTTTCGCTAAATCCAAGCCTTCTAACAAGACTTCGTAGATTCCTGCTTGCACCATATTGAGGGCGAATTTTACCTTTTGGCCCATGCCAATTCCACCGCAATAGATGGTTTTCTTGCCACAAGCATCCAGGAAATAATGGAACTCTGTGGCTTCCTCAGAAGCTCCACCTAGCATAAATAATATTTCTCCGGATTCTGCGGCGAGTTTACTCCCGGTCATAGGGCAATCGAAAAATCGTATTCCTTTCTCCTTGGATTCTAGGTTCATTTTCAATGTCAAATCCACGGAAGTGGTGCCTGTGTCTAGAATGGTTTTCGTTCCCGTTATTTCTCGGAATGCCCCCTCTACCGACTCATCCGTCGTTAGACATAGGATTGTTAGGTCGCTCTCATTCGTTGCTTGCGCTATGCTTTCAAGGACTCGGATCTGAGGATGGCTTCTTTCCAAGTCTCGAATCTTTTTCGGGTTCCTGGCATAAGCTCTGACCTGATGACCTTCTTTGGCAAGATTGACTGCCATACCTCGCCCCATGATTCCTGTTCCTATGATTGCAATTGTTTTTTTCATATCCAAACTATTCTATTTTTTACCCTAAGGATAAAGCAAAAAATTCAAGATGCAGAAAATTTTCTATCCTTATCCCTATTTCGGTAGAGGAATCCTGTCTATTTCATTGGGAACTTTAGCAAATCCATCATTATCCCAAAGAATTTTAGCCGCTTCAATCTTTTGTTGGGAGGAAGAAACAAAATTCCAAAATAGATTTCTTTTTTCGGGGAATGGCTTACCACCTAATATTACATAACGAGATTTATTTTGGATTTCAAATTCTATGTGTTCTTTGGGAGGAAAAAAAACAAATGTGCCCATTGGAATTTCCTCACCATTGACCTTCAGGCTACCTTTTGATATGTAAATACCCAATTCCTGTTCAGGGAATTTTCCCCAATCGATTAGCGAATTGCCTTTAGTTTCCAAATCTACATAAAAAAGATCTGAATATACTTTAACAGGAGATTTATGGTCTAAAAAATTACCAGCAATGATTCTCAGTATATACTGCTCATTCTCAATCACAGGAATATCTTTGGAATCATAATGAAAAAATTCAGGTTCCACTTCTTCATGGGACACAGGTAGAGCAACCCATGCTTGGATTCCTTCCAGTTCATTTCCATCTGCAGGCATTTTTGACCGTTCACTGTGAACGATACCTCTTCCCGCTGTCATCCAATTTACTTCATAAGGTAAGATCATTTCTTCCGTTCCCAGACTATCCCGATGAAGAATCGCTCCCTTGTAGAGATAGGATATAGTTGCAAGACCAATATGTGGGTGTGCTCGAACCACCATCTCTTCTCCGGTCACAAGTTGCTTTGGTCCAAAATGATCTAAAAAAACAAAGGGACCGGCATGGCGAGCTTCTACGGAGGGGAGAATTCTGCGAACAAGGAAATTGTCGCCGAGGTCTTTGGATTGGGGTTGGATGATCTTCATAATAATAGTTAGACATCAAATCATAAGCGGGTGTTCTTTTGCTTTAATTATTTTTCGTTAATAAATGCTTTTCTTTAATCTCTAAAAGATTGCAACCTGTCCACATTGTATCCGTAGCTTCTTGCCAGATTGATATAATTCTCTCTCACAGTCGGATCCATACTTGTTGTTCTGGAAAATAACCACAGAACTTCCGTGGATCCTCCACCTATCAATGCGTGTTGGTAATTTTCTTTGTCTACAGCTAATATAAAATAATCGGAGTAGAAAAATGGAAAGAATGCTACTTTTAAAATCCCTTGTGGTGGAGAAAAAATCAAGGCAAATCCATCAATCGTTACTATATTTCCACTTCCATCTCTACCTTGGTTGCGAACATTTATAGTATTATGAGATCTAGATGTGTAAATTGCCTGAACATTTCTCAAATCTCCTTGTACGGAGATAGGGATTCTTTCAATTTCATTCCATGTTCCTAGGAATCTTTCAAAGTCCAAATTAGGTTCAGCAAATCTGGATAAGCCACTGGTTGTATTGTAACTAATAACTGCTAATCGAAGTAAATCAGCAACTATTTTATTGTTTTCAGGTGTCTTATCCGGTTGAGGATTGGAAGTGCATCCAATGATGACGATAATATATATTGAGATTAAAAATTTTATTAAATATTTCACGATTTCGTATCAAATCCTTATACGAATTAGACCGATTTTGGATAAAAAAACAATTGGTAAAATAATTAAAAATATGTTGATTCACACAATGATAATTCTGATTCTATCAACCAATGGAATTTTTTAAACAATTACAATCCATTTCCCAATCTGCTGACGGTGAGATTTTCGGACTCTCCGGAGGTTTTCCTTGGGGGTACATCTGGCTGGGTCTAATTTTACTCATTGGGATCTATCTGATCTATGCTCATTTTTTGGATTGGTACAATTACGATCTAAGGTGTGGATTGACTTCATCTCAAGCGGTTCTTAAAACTAGTTTGCAAATGTTAGGTACTTATGCAATTCTTTCCCCTTTTTGGCTCACTGCATTGCTATGGATTTACGGAGTCCTTATTTTTCATGGCGATAGACAAGTTACTTCTATTCATTGGGATTCTCAGAATGAGAAAGTGAATCTTCAGGACAATTACTATCAATCATATAGTTATCCTTTTTCGGAGCTCTCCCATATCCTTGTTTCTATTCCCTCGGAGGACAAAAAAGCTATGCTGAGTCCGAATGCATTCTATTCTCGCATGCAAAATGATGAGACTGTATCTATAGAACTTGTGACGAAAGGACATGAGAAGTTTACACTTGCTACATTCCCAGATAAGATTTTACAGAATGGAGGTAAATCGAAACTAACGATAGATAATGGTTTTAAATTGAATAGAATTTCTATAAATGAAGATCTAGAAAAATTTGCCCAATTGTTTTCCATTCCTGTGTATTCCATGAAGGATAGAGAAAAACTATTTGCTAACAGTGAATTTATGAGTATACTTAATTCTAGAGGATTGAAGGATTCCAAAGAAATTAAACTCTTGGATCAAGATTCTACGGTCTCATTCAAGACTGAATATGTTATTGAGAAAAAAGATTTTCGTAAGGGATTCGGATCTATTTTCAGTTATGTTGGAAACCTGTGGAATATTGCAGTATTGGTATTTCTTCCTTTGGTATCTTGGTTGATCTACAATCTTACACATGTATTTGAAAGATTTAAGAGGTTTTGGGCTCGTAAAATTTTCGGGAAAATATTCACCAAAATGAATCAAGATTATGATAAAAAGGATTTTTGGAAGAGTCGATTCGTTTTCATCATGTATCTAATTGTTTTTTTTCTAGCCTTCGGATTTATCCAGAGCCAGGATAGGGCAAGACTACTTCCTGCGAAAATTTCATTCAGCGAACCTTGGTTTGTTTACAGGCAGTTGGAACCCGGCAAGGATTTCAATCCCGACGAACTTACCTCAATAGACTTTCTCGTAGATGTATATCTAGCTGATCCGTTTAAGGCATGGGACAGGCTGAGGGATCTAGCTAATCTGGATTTTGAAAAATACCAGATCAGCTATCACAATATAGAAACTCTTTATAGACCGGTCTTTTGGCAAGGAGAGAATCAAATTTCTATTAAGGAAGTGAGTGCTGATGAAAGGAATATTTTGTTCTGGGATGGATTCGATCCACTGGTGAGTGAATACTTGTTGTATCAGATTGAAAGAAGAATGGATACAGAAAAGAAGCAAACACAATGGTCAGATAGGTAATTGTCAATAAAGAATAATAATATGAGTGAAAATAAATCAAAATAGAATATGTGTTAAAAAAATTGTGGCGAATAATTTAATAAGAATAGATTAATGAAACTTAATAAAAAAGGAGATGGAAGGAAATGTTACATAAGGTAAAGAGTTTCATTATAATTTTTTTATTTTTTCTTGGATTTCCTTTGTTTTCCAAGGATTCTGTCGCAGATAGTTACGATCTCTCACCCGAGGATCCAATCATTTGGTTGACAGGTCTCTGGAATTTTTATGATAATGATGATCGGGAGATTTCCAGAGCCGATTACAAGGATTCGAATCCTTATATATTAAACGTGGAGAATGAGTGGAGATTGCAGGGGGTTGATTATGAAGGGATTGGATGGTTCCGCAATTATTTTACACTTTCGAATTATGATTTCCCATTAGATCTTGGATTGATTGTCCCTCCCATTTCCGGCGCCTCAGAAGTCTATGTGAATGGAGTCAAGATTGGATCAGCGGGAAGCTATAATGAAGAGGGAGAAATTACACACTATTCAACACCATTTCGATTCTATAAAGTTTCCAAAGAAATACTAAATTTAGAAAAACCCAATTCAATTTCGATACGAATTATAGGATACCAAGGAATAGCCGGATTGTACGGAAATAATTTTTTATTTTTGGGAGAATTCGAAAAGTCTTGGAGTCGTTATATTCTATTGATTTTGGTAGTAACAATTTTTTCATCGGCATTTGTCGTTATCGGACTCTATCATTTTATTTTATATTTTGGTCAGCACAAGAATAGAGAATTTCTGTATTTTGGACTACTTGGAATGGTGATTGGTTTTCACTTGATTTGCATGAATGGTCTTGGTTATTATTTGGTAGATCATTTTTATTTCAATCAAATAGGTATCCATCTTGCAGTGGGTTTTATCCCATTGTGTTATGTGGGATTTATCAGCCACTTCTTTGAAAGAAAGCACCCTGTTTTGGAAAGAATAGGATGGGGTTTTGCCATTATAGTAATATTGCATCTGATTCTACTACCAATAATTCCCAAGATATTTAGAACTTGTCCCAAAACCTACTTGTACTGAATGAATAAAAAATTGTAATGGTCATATGACAGATGACCTTGGACATATGAATGTTCCCGATGAAATTTGGGAAAAATTAAAGAAGCTTCTACCTA